>NZ_JAOTGJ010000002.1:0-170653 GCF_044427225.1 Streptococcus sp. 2022WUSS037
TCCGTTAGCTGCCGTAAAAAATGATTTTTGGGAACAACAATATCATACAGGGGAGAATAGGAACTAAGATCTAACTGAATTTGATTATCAAGCATAGGAATCACCTCGACTCTAGTATAGCAAAAAAAGCCATCAAGTTGATGACTTTTTCAGTGGGTTCTTTTTTAGGAGTGTATTTTTGAAGTTTATCTGACTTACATTTTGGACATTTTGGTACTATAATAGTGGCTTTGCTATCTTTTAACCTCCTATAGAGACTGTAGCTAATGATTGCAGTAATGAAAAGAATCGGACCGATATAATCGAGTAAATTCATAATTTTCCCTCCTTTAAATATTATTTTACTGAATTTTAAACCATTCATCAAGTAAACGAATTGTTGCAAAGTAGCAGTAAGGTGTATGGTGACTCATTGTCTTTGGTAGGAGGCAATATTTTACGTTAAAAGTTTCACATTTTCTTTACAAAATTCATCGGAAACAGTATAATAATATAAAATAATTCAAATTAATAAAGGAGCTTGTCTATGGCAACATTTTACGTCCCAGCGGTCAATTTGATTGGTCGCGGTTGTGTCAACGAAATTGGTAGTTATGTCAAGGATTTGGGCTACAAAAAGGCTCTGCTTGTGACAGATGATTTTATCCGAACAAGTGATATTTTACCTAAAGTTACCAAGCCACTTGATGAAGTAGGTATTGACTACGTAGTCTTTAGTAAGGTCGATCCTAACCCGACTTGTAAAAATGTATTTGATGGACTAGCAGTTTTGCAGGAAAATGACTGTGATTTCATCATTTCAGTTGGTGGTGGTTCTCCTCAGGATGCGGCAAGCTGTATTTCCATTATGGCAACAAACGGTGGTAAACCACAAGATTATGAAGGATTGCATAAGTCAGAAAAACTTGGTCTGCCGGTTGTAGCAATCAATACAACTGCGGGAACTTCAGCTGAAATCACCATTAACTATGTCATTACCGATGAAGAACGCAAGGTTAAAATGGTTATGGTGGATAAAAACAGCTTGGCTATTATGTCAGTCAACGATCCTGAGCTTATGTTGTCTAAACCAGCAGCTTTGACTGCAGCAACAGGTATGGATGCCTTGACTCATGCCATCGAAGCCTTGGTAACTCCTGGAGCATACGGTGTGACCAAGAAACTGTCTATGGGTGCCATTGAGTTAATTAAAGAATACCTACCACGAGCAGTTGAAAACGGACAAGATATCGAAGCACGTGAGGCTATGGTTCATGCTATTTTCCTTGGAGGTATGAGCTTTAACAATGCTGGTCTAGGCTATGTGCATTCTATGGCTCATCAATTGGGTGCTGTTTACGATCTGCCACATGGCGTCTGCTGTGCTATGATTTTGCCAATCATTGAACGTGAAAATGCCAAACGTGTACCAGCTGCTTTCCGCGATGTTGCAAAAGCTTTAGGTCTTGATATCGCAGGTAAGACTGATGAAGAATGTGCTGACTATGCCATTGCCCAAATCGAAGAACTGTCTGCCAAAGTTGGTATTCCGAAGAAATTAACGGAGTTGGACATCAAGGAAGAAGACTTTGATTTTGAATACCTCTCTAAGAATGCCTTGATTGATGCTTGTGCACCAGGCAATCCATTCATGCCAACATTAGATGAGACAATCTCCTATTACAAAGAATTGTTCTAGGATAATATCTGTTTTCTGTTAAGGAAGCTGGGCAAGTGATCCATTATGGTTTGCCCGGCTTCCTATTTTTGTGGAAGTATGGCTAACGAGTATCCTATAATATTGAATAGAACTTGCTATAAAATTTGGTCATTTAGTTTTTCTAGTCCTAAATGTAGTAGTTTTCTAAAATCTTTAACTATTGGCCTACTTTGATAAATAAATTTTCTTTGACTGCGAAACGATGTCCACAAAAACGACAACGAAAATGGGATTTATCAGACTCATAAAGAAGGGCAAATATTGCGCCGCTTTGCCCCAGTAGCTTGTCCATTAATTGCATGTTGAGAAGAATAGTCACGATTTTTGAAGTGTATTTCTCAGCCTTTACTGACTTACATTTTAGGCATTTAAGTGCTTGTTTAGTATCCATGTAATATGGAAAAATTTTTCATTTAGAATAACTGATCCTATGGCTATAGTTGTTAACTATACATATCTCTAATATTTAAGAATTAGTCAAGATGGTAAAAATAGGGTAGAATACTGAAAAAGACCAAAGGAGTACCTTTATGACTAGAGAATTTTCATTTGAAACCCTTCAACTCCATGCTGGACAGGAAGTTGATCCCGCGTCAAAATCACGTGCGGTACCTATCTATCAAACTACTTCCTATGTTTTTGAAGACGCTCAAGAAGCAGAAGATTTATTTGCCTTGCGTAAATCAGGGAATATCTATACTCGTATCACGAATCCCACGGTCTCTACTTTTGAAAATCGCGTAGCGGCTTTGGAAGGAGGGATTGGTGCCTTGGCCACTTCTTCAGGAATGGCAGCTATCACATACACTATTCTTGCATTAGCACATGCTGGCGATCACATTGTGGCGGCAACGACACTCTATGGCGGGACTTTTAACCTATTCAAAGAAACCCTTCCTCGCTATGGTATTACAACAAGCTTTGTCGATATTGATGACTTTGAAGCAGTAGAAGCTGCCATTCAAGATAATACAAAACTGGTATTTATTGAAACCTTGGGAAATCCTGTTATCAATATTCCTGATCTTGAAAAATTGGCAGAAATTGCACACACCCACCACATCCCGCTTGTTTCAGATAATACCTTCGCAACTCCATATTTGATTAATGTATTTTCTCATGGTGTTGATATTGCCGTCCATTCAGCAACCAAGTTTATCGGTGGACATGGGACGACCATTGGCGGTGTGATTGTCGATAGCGGTAAGTTTGACTGGGCGGCATCCGGTAAGTTTCCGCAATTTGTTGAAGAAGATCCAAGCTATCATAACATTAGTTATACTCGTGATATTGGTGCTGCAGCATTTATTGTAGCAGTCCGTGTGCAGTTGCTTCGCGATACAGGTGCTGCCCTTTCTCCATTCAACGCCTTCCTACTTTTACAAGGGTTAGAAACCTTGTCTCTCCGTGTAGAGCGTCATGTATCTAATGCTGAAAAGATTGTTGATTTCTTGCTCAATCACCCTAATGTTGAGTCGGTCAATTATCCATCACTTCCAGATAGTCCTTATAAGCCTTTGGCGGATAAATACCTGCCTAAGGGAGTTGGCTCTATTTTCTCTTTCCAAGTAAAAGGCGGAGCAGAAGAAGCGCGTAAGGTTATTGATAGTTTGGAAATCTTTTCCAATTTAGCAAACGTTGCCGATGCTAAATCATTGGTCGTACATCCAGCTACAACTACGCACGCTCAGTTAGCTCCGGAAGATTTACTTGCTGCTGGGGTCACACCAAATCAAATCCGCCTATCCATCGGACTTGAAAATGTCAATGATTTGATTGAGGACTTACAGCTTGCTCTTGATAAACTATAAGCTGTAAAGCGAATACATTCGAAATATTATTAGAAAAGGAAATTTGGCGTGTGTCAGTTTCCTTTTTATATCTGCTACAGTTCTTCAAGTCCATTCTCTGTTAATCGGTAGATTCTTTGACAAACTTCTTTCAAAAAGTGTCTGTCGTGTGATACGCATACCAAGCCACCTGGATAATCGGCAAATAGTTGACGAATATATGGCTGAGAAGTAGGAGAGAAGTTTCGACTGGGTTCATCTAATAAGAGAAAATTGGCTTGATCAAGGACCATTTTTAACAAGAGTAACTTGGCTTTTTGTCCACCAGAAAGTTCACAGATCCTGTGATGAACTTCTTGTCGTGTAAACTGCAGACTGGCTAAGTGCGTTAAAATCAGTTGTTCCTGCTCACGATTGCCATTTGCTACTAAAAAATCAAGTGGAGTTTGAGACTCATCAAGGACTTCGGTATAGTGCTGGGGCATGTAGCCCAAGTTTATGTCCGATCGTTGCCTGAGTTCTTGATAGATTGCTTTCAGAAAGCTGGATTTACCAACTCCATTTTGTCCAATGATGCCAATTTTCTCTTGCCCATTCAAGTTGAAATGGATATTTTGGACTAACTGTCGCTTTTCAACGTTCAAATGGAAGTTTTCTAAGTGAAGTACTTGTTTTCTAGCTGGTAGTGGTGAAATGTTTGAGAAGAAGAGGGAGATGGCATCTGGATGAAAAGGAACTTGTGTGAGATTTTCCTTCATTCTTTCATAGCGTTTTTCACGCGAAAGGACATTCTTCATTTTCTTGGCAATGAGCCGTCCCAATGTAGCATCATGGGTGTTGAGCAAGGTGTGGCGAACCTGTGATTTTTGATGTAGGTGTTTGTTCATAGCCTTATCAAATTCTTTCTTATCGTTCCGAGCTTGTTGGACTTGCTTCTGATAGGCTTGTTGGCGTTTATTTGCATAGTTGGTGTACGCAATTTCTTGCACTGTCGTTTGAGCAAGTGTTTTCTTTTTAACAGATTCTAGGTGAATGATTTTTGTAGCTGTTTTACTAAGAAAATCTTCATCATGTGAAACAAATAGGATAGTTTTAGGGCTAGTGGTGATATAATTTTCCAGCCAAAGCAAGGTATCCAAATCTAAGTCATTGGACGGTTCATCTAGGAAGATAATGTCAGAAGGAGTAGCCAGAGATTTAATCAGCTGGATTTTGAGTTTTTCTCCGCCAGATAGGCTTCCAATGACTTGTTGACTGGCAAAGCGTTCGCTGGCAAATTGCAGTTGGTCAGCATAGAGGTAGAGTAGACCATAATCAATGTCCTTTTCTATATCTCCAAAGAAGTAGTCGTTCAAGGTCAGCTCTGCCATTTCCAGTGGAAGACTTTGGGGAATATAGACTGGCGAGTGAAAGTATCGGTGAATGCTGCCTGATAGGAGTAGGTAATCTGTGACAAGAGTTGAATCCATTAAGGTTAGTAATAGGCTGGATTTGCCATTTCCTTCTTCTCCGATGATGGCTATTTTATCGCCAGGGTTGACAATGAGGTTTAGGTCATGAACCAGATTTCTCAAATCTTTTTGATGGTCGAGGGTTAGGTGTTGAGTGGTTAGTAGCATAAGGCCTCCTTTACAAGAAAAAACACACTACCTATTTAGTAGTGTGTCGAAGTCTGCTCAAAAAGACCCTATTCAAGGAATAGAGGGAACAGAAAAATGGACGCAAGAAAACTACTAAATAAGTATAGAACTTAAATTGAGTTTACTTGTTATTGTCCATTTCTCCTTACCTCGCAATGCTTTATTTGTTTTAATATAGCATATCGATAGAAGCTTGTCAATCAGCGCGCTATAATATTCATAGATTTTGATAGAGATATATGTTAAAATGAACTTATTGTAAATGAGAGAGGATCCGAAATGGCAATTACGGGAATTGAGCAAGCAGATATTTTAGAAATAGACAAACAGGTTCGTCTACGTCGGTATGATGGCCAGCATGATTTTGCTTTTGAATGGCATCAAGATCTAGAATTAGTATGGCTGATTGATGGAAATAAGAAACCTTATACTTTGGATCGGCTCGATCGTATGTATGATTATTTGTCTAAAAATGGCGAATGTTACTTTATTGAAATTTTTGAAGATGGGCAGTATCAACCAATAGGTGATGTGACTCTTTTTAAGGATGATTTTGCTATTGCCATTGGAGACAGGAGGTATTGGAAAAAAGGGATTGGGACCAAGGTATTACATCGAATGATTGAGCGTGCAAGGGAAGTCGGGCTTGAGGAAATATTTGTCGAAGAAATATATGACTGGAATACGGGCTCCCGTAAACTATTTGAGAAATGTGGCTTCGAAGCTGTTGAAAAGACAAAGAAAGGTTGGTCTTATAGGTTAACAGTATGAAGAAAGTAATGATTATTGGTTGCCCTGGTGCCGGAAAATCGACCTTTTCACTGAAATTGAAAGAAATTACAGGACTGCCCCTCTATCATTTGGATCAGTTAAACTGGTTACCGGACAAGACAACAGTTGCTAAGGAAGTTTTTCAAGCTCGTCAAGAAGAAGTATTAAGGCAAGAAGAGTGGATTATCGATGGTAATTATAGGGGAACTTATGAACTTAGAATGGCAGCTTGTGATACGATACTATTTTTAGATTATCCAGAAGAAGTGTGCGTGGAAGGTCTATACAGTCGTGTTGGCAAACCGAGAGTGGATATGCCATGGATTGAGATGACTGTTGATGAAAAATTATTAGAGTTTGTAAAGAATTTTCGAACGCAGGTTCGCCCAAATATTTTCAATCTGCTGTCCGTATATAAGGACAAGGAAATTTTTATATTTTCATCCAGAAAAGAGTCTAACGATTTTTTGGAGCAACTAAAAAAGCCTTGACATGCGTCAAAGGCTTTTTGTATAACTTACACGTTCAAGACTTTGTCTAAGAAGTCTTTGAGGCGTGGGTGTTGTGGGTTGTCAAAAATTTGTTCCGGAGTACCATCTTCAAGGAATTGACCACCATCTGTAAAGATAACACGGTTAGCAACCTTGCGGGCAAAGCCCATCTCGTGTGTGACGATTAACATGGTCATACCTTGCTCAGCCAAGTCTTTCATTACGTTAAGAACGTCTCCGACCATTTCTGGGTCAAGGGCAGAAGTTGGTTCGTCAAAGAGCATGATGTCTGGGTTCATAGCGAGGGCACGGGCGATGGCAACACGTTGCTTCTGACCACCTGAGAGGCTGTCTGGCATAGCGTCGCGTTTGTCTGCCAATCCAACTTTTTCCAATAATTCCATTCCGACTTTTTCAGCTTCAGATTTGTCCATCAATTTGTGTTCGATTGGCGCAAATGTGATGTTATCAAGTACAGACATGTGAGGGAAGAGGTTGAAGTGTTGGAATACCATTCCGACATTGGAGCGGAAGGCGTCAACATCTGTCTTAGGATCGGTTAAGTCATATCCATCGACTGTTACTTGACCACTTGTAATGGTTTCAAGTAAGTTCATTGTACGAAGGAAGGTCGATTTACCTGAACCAGAAGGGCCGATGATACAAACAACATCACCTTCATAGAACTTAGCAGTAATACCTTTGAGGACCTCGTTTTTTCCATAAGACTTGTGTAAGTCATGGACATTGATTTTTAATTGAGCCATTATTTGCCTCCTTTTTCAAGATTACGAGCCAAGCGAGTCAAAAGTGTGATAACTACCAAGTAGATGATGGCAAGGATTGCATACATACGGAACGATTGATAGTTACGGGCAATGATGATTTTACCAGCTTGGAAGAGTTCTACTAAACCGATAGCTGAGATGATAGTAGTATCTTTCAATGTAATGACGAACTGGTTGATAAAGTTTGGCAACATGATTTTACCTGCCTGTGGCAAGATAATCTTACGCATGGTTGTTCCGTAAGAGATGCCCAAACTACGAGATGCTTCCATCTGACCAGCAGGAACTGCCTGAATACCACCACGAACGATTTCTGCGATATAGGCACCTGAGTTGAGGGATAGGGCAATGGTACCAGCGACAAAGTCGTTGATTGGAGATTGTTGACCTGTGATGGATTCAATCAAGTTTGGAATGCCCCAGAAGATGAATGCAGCAACAATCATGAGTGGAATACCACGAACAACATCTACAAAGACAGAAGCTGTTACACGGAGTGCTTTAACTGGGCTAACTGCAAACATACCGAAGATAATACCGATGACAATTGCAATAGCGAATGATAGAAGAGCAAGTCCGATTGTGATACCAAGACCAGAGAGTAATTGGCCGTAGTTGTTTTTCAAGAGTCCGACAATTGTAGTCTCATCTACTGTAGAAGTTGTTGTTGAAGTTTCAGAAGTTTCTGATTCATTGAAATATTTGTTAAGGATTTCGTCATATTCTCCGGATTCAACAAGTGCTGCTAAGCCATTGTTGAACATTTCAATCAATTCAGGATTTGTACCTTTTTTAACTGCAAATCCGTATTCGCCGGATTTTTCTCCTGGGATTGGAGTTGCGAAGTCGCGACCTTGTTGGATAGCATATAAAAGAACAGCTTCGTCATCCATTAATGCATCAATTGAACCAGAGTTCAAACTATCATACATACCTGAAGCTTCATCGAATGCTTTAAGTGTGTAGCCGTACTTATCCTTGTTTTCTTCCAAGAACGTATAAGATGCAGTACCGTTCTTAGCACCGACTGTTTTACCCTTCAAATCTTCATATGAAGTAATGTCGCTGCCATTTTTAACTGCAAGCAAGATATTAGAGGTGTAGTAAGCATTTGAGAAATCAAAGATTTCCTTACGAGCATCTGTGATAGACATACCAGCGATAACAGCATCAGCTTGTCCTGCTTGAACAGCGTTTAATGCAGCATCAAAACCTGGGTTTTGAATGGTAATGGTAAAGCGTTGTTGTTCAGCAATCGCTTTAATCAATTCCATGTCAATTCCGACATAGTCGCCATTTTCATCTTGATACTCAAATGGAGCAAATGATGAATCTGCAACGATTGTATAGCTTGATTTTACAGGTGTTGCTTTAGCACTTGCATCACCAGTCAATGTTAGGCGAGAAGAGTAATCAGTAGTTTCAGCAGAAACAGTGGATGAACCCAACCATGTATTCATGATTTTTTCATAAGTACCGTCTTTTTTCATAGCGGCAAGAGCTTTGTTGAAGTCTTCTACGAGGTACTCGTATTGGCTACCTTTTTTAACTGAGAAACCAAATGAACCGATTGCTTCGCCTTCGATGTCAATGCTAAGGTCTTGACCTTGTTGGATAGCGTATTGAATAACCGCTTCGTCATCCATAACTGCATCAACAGCACCAGTTGAAAGACTGTTGTACATCAAATCGCCAGTATCAAAGGTCTTAATGCTGAAGCCATATTTTTCTTTGTTTTCTTCAAGAAAGGCCTGGGCAGCAGTTCCGTTTTTTACACCAACTGTTTTACCTTTGAGGTCATCGTAAGAAGAAATCGTATTTGACTTGGTTGTAGCCACAACGATTTTTGTATCAAAGTAAGGATCAGAGAAAGTAAATACTTTTTTACGAGCTTCTGTAATGGTTGTACCTGCCATCAAAGCATCGGCAGAACCTGATTGAACTGCATTGACCGCAGCGTCAAATCCTGGGAAGGTTTGATTCATTGTCCAACCAGAGCGTTTGGCAACTTCATTGATGATATCAACGTCTAATCCTTTATAAACTTGGTCTGAGTCTTTGAACTCAAATGGTGCATAGGCGTTGTCGAAAACGATATCGATTGTATCATCAGCCTTGACACCGGTAAAAATAAAGAATACTGGCAGAATGCTTGCCAATAACATGAGTAGTTTTTTCTTCATTTCCATACTCCTTCTATTATAAAATAACTGTCCTAGTATATCATATTCTGAAAATTAATGCAAAATCGAGGTTTTTGCGATGTTAGAATTTCTGACATACAAAGTCATTAAAATGTGAGAAAATTTAATATTTTGGACATAGTCGTGAATGGTTTAGAATGTTTCTCCATTAGTCGAACTTATGATAAAATAGGTATATGATCAATCGAAATACTGAAAACCAATTTAAACTTGTATCTAAATACTCACCGTCTGGTGACCAGCCTCAAGCTATTGAAACCTTGGTGGATAATATCGAGGGGGGTGAAAAAGCCCAGATTCTCATGGGGGCGACTGGTACTGGTAAGACCTACACCATGAGTCAGGTCATTGCCCGTGTCAATAAGCCTACCTTGGTCATCGCCCACAATAAGACCTTGGCTGGTCAGCTCTACAGTGAGTTCAAGGAATTCTTCCCAGAAAATGCGGTCGAATACTTCGTATCTTACTATGATTACTACCAGCCAGAAGCCTATGTACCGTCTAGCGATACCTATATCGAGAAGGACAGTTCGGTCAATGATGAAATTGACAAACTCCGTCACTCAGCGACGTCAGCTTTGCTAGAACGCAACGATGTTATCGTCGTGGCCTCCGTTTCCTGTATCTACGGTTTGGGATCGCCCAAGGAATATTCTGACAGCGTGGTCAGCCTGCGACCAGGTCAGGAGATTTCCCGTGACCAGTTGCTTAATTCTCTGGTCGATATTCAGTTCGAGCGCAACGACATCGACTTCCAACGGGGGCGTTTCCGTGTACGTGGCGATGTGGTGGAGATTTTCCCAGCTTCTCGTGATGAGCATGCCTTTCGTGTGGAGTTTTTCGGGGATGAAATCGACCGCATTCGTGAGATTGAAAGCTTGACAGGTAAGGTTTTGGGTGATGTGGAACACTTGGCGATTTTCCCTGCCACCCACTTCGTGACCAACGATGACCACATGGAAACAGCCATTGCCAAGATTCAGGCGGAACTGGAAGAGCAGCTCAAGGTCTTTGAAGCAGAAGGAAAACTCTTAGAAGCTCAGCGATTGAAACAACGGACCGACTACGACATTGAAATGCTGCGGGAAATGGGCTACACCAACGGAGTTGAGAACTATTCACGACACATGGATGGGCGAAGCGAGGGCGAGCCTCCGTATACCCTGCTGGACTTTTTCCCTGAAGACTACCTGATTATGATTGACGAGAGCCACATGACTATGGGGCAGATTAAGGGGATGTACAATGGTGACCGCTCACGCAAGGAGATGTTGGTCAATTATGGTTTCCGTCTCCCAAGTGCGCTGGATAATCGTCCGCTGCGCAGGGAAGAATTTGAGAGTCATGTCCACCAGATTGTCTATGTATCTGCGACGCCAGGTGACTATGAAATGGAGCAGACCGATACCGTTGTCGAGCAGATCATTCGGCCGACAGGGCTTTTGGATCCAGAAGTGGAAGTCCGTCCAACCATGGGCCAAATGGATGACCTCTTGGGTGAAATCAATGCCCGTGTTGAGAAAGGTGAGCGGACCTTTATCACTACCCTGACTAAGAAAATGGCAGAGGACTTGACTGACTACCTGAAAGAAATGGGCGTCAAGGTCAAGTATATGCACTCGGACATCAAGACCTTGGAGCGTACGGAGATTATCCGTGATTTGCGCCTGGGTGTCTTTGATGTCTTGATAGGGATTAACCTGCTTCGAGAAGGGATTGACGTGCCAGAGGTTAGTCTGGTTGCTATCTTGGATGCTGACAAGGAAGGCTTCCTCCGTAATGAACGAGGGCTCATCCAGACAATTGGTCGGGCGGCCCGTAACTCTGAAGGTCATGTGATTATGTATGCGGACAAGGTCACTGAGTCCATGCGGAAGGCTATGGAGGAAACCGCCCGCCGCCGTCAAATCCAGATGGCTTATAATGAAGAACATGGTATCATTCCACAGACCATTAAGAAGGAAATCCGTGACCTGATTAGCGTGACCAAGGCTGTCACTCAGGACAAGGAAGAAGTGGTGGACTTCAATGCCCTCAACAAAGACGAACGCAAGGCTATGATCAAGAAACTGGAAGGTCAGATGCAGGAAGCGGCAGAAGTGCTTGACTTTGAACTGGCTGCTCAGATTCGTGATATGGTCATTGAGTTGAAGAATATGTAGAAAATAATTCACGGAGGTAGGGATATGCTTATCAAACCCATGCAGACTGAGGAGGAAATCAGGGGCAAGGCCTATGTTCATTGGAAATCGTGGCAGGAGGCCTATGCTGACTTGTTACCTCAGGAATTTTTAAAGAATGCTTACACCTTAGAACGCTGTCAGGACTGGGCCTTTCGCTATCCTCAGAATGTCTTGGTAGCACTGGTGGATGAGCAGGTGGTTGGTTTTGCCTGTTACGGCTCGTCTAGTCAGGAGGATTTGCCAGGAGCAGGGGAGCTCTTCGCCCTCTATGTCTTGGCGGATTATTATAATCAGAAGATTGGTTACCAGCTTATGCAGGCGGCTTTGGAAAAATTGCAGAGCTACGAAACGGTTACTCTATGGGTATTGGAGGGAAATGCGCGTGCCATTGCTTTTTATGAAAAAGTGGGATTCCGATTTGATGGGGTCAGAAAAACGGTCAATTTAGGCGCAGATCGTACAGAATATAGAATGATTTTAAAACAGAAAGAGGGAGAAAATGGCTAGAAAAGAAATGGTCACTTTGACCAACATGTGTCTAATCGAGGACAAGGAAGGGAATGTCGTCGTGCAAATTCGTGACCCTCAACGCTATCGTTGGTCTGGAGTTGCCTTTCCAGGTGGTCACATTGAAGAAGGAGAGAATTTCCATGATTCTGTTGTTCGTGAGGTCTTTGAGGAGACTGGCTTGACGATTGCAAATGCTCGATTAGTCGGAATAAAGCATTGGCCTGACAAGGAAGGGCATCGCTATCTGGTCTTTCTCTATAAGGCAACGGAGTTTACTGGAACCCTCCAATCAACTGAAGAGGGAGAGGTGCGTTGGGTCAAGAAGTCGGAACTGCCTCAGATGGATTTAGCCTATGACTTGCTTGAAATCTTAAAAGTCATGGATAAGCCAGATTTATCCGAGTTCTTTTATACTAGAAAAAATGAAGATGGAGAGTGGGATAGGAATTTTAGGTAAATTTGTTTCGCATTAAAATTATTTGTGAAAAGATTGACATTCTCTTTTTTCTATATTAAGATATTTTTGTAGAAAATTTCGCCTATTTTTAGAAATGAGGGATATAATGGGAGTTGATAATCTATTTTCAATTGGAATTGCTGCGAATATGTGTGGTGTTTCGGCTAAAACATTGCGATATTACGAGAGTTTAGACTTGATACACCCTAAGCATATTTCGAGTGAGAATGGCTACCGCTACTATGATGAAGAAACCTTATTGCTAATACCTCTAATAAAATACTACCAACAAGTAGGGCTAGATTTAAAAAGGATAAAAGAATTAATCAGTGTGGCTGGTTGTTCGGCTCACTATTATCATTTGAAAAAGAGGCGAGATGAAATTACAGCTGAACGTGAAGAGTTATTGGTTGCCTTATCTTCAGTGGATGATTGGTTGGAATTGATTATTGAAGGGGAACTTTGTTTACAAAATTGGAAAAATCAAAAAGAAACTATGACAGAGCAAATGATTAGCGTGAAGTATTACGCTGAGCAATCTGGTTATTGTTATTTTGAGCAGCCGTATAGATACAACTATAAGGAATCCATCATTAACTTAGAATGGATCAGACATTTGGAGTCGCATCAGTTGGAAGTTTCAGGACCAGTTATTTTGAAATATGACTCTTATTTGAAGAAAATGAATGGTCAATCTGAATTCGCCACAATTTTACAGCATTGCTTTCCAGAATCTATTTGTTCGTCAGTATTTGGTGGTTTTATGGCTTTAAGTTGTTATCATATTGGACCGCTGAAAAATATTACTGACACCTATGAGAAAATAATGGCTTACGCTGAGAAGCACAAGTATAATTTGAAAGCTGAATGTTATGAGCGTCATGTAATTGATTATTGGGTAACTCATAATTTAGACGAGTTTGTGACAGAAATCGTTATCCCTATTGCCACTCCAGATGAAATTTCTTTTTAACTTATAACATAATTATAACCTTCCCCTAAGGGGAAGGTTTTTTTGAGCATATTACTTGCAATATCTAGGATAATGTGCTTTAGATTAAAATTGTTTGATTTCTCTAATCATTTTTGAATATATAAAATGAAATACAAAAGCTGTGAAATACTGATAAATAAGGGAATTTGACGGAAAAGAAATTTTTATAGAAATATTTAATATAATTTTATAAAAATTGTTGACTTTGACTTTATGGAAGGGTTTACAATGTTGCTAGATAGATACTTTTCATGCATCTCAAGTATAAAAAATGGGATGAGATAAATAATTGTCATAAAAATTTTTAAAAGGAGGTAGTGTCATGAGTTCCGAAGCTTTGGGAATGATTGAAACTAGAGGTTTAGTCGGTTCAATTGAAGCGGCTGATGCAATGGTTAAGGCAGCAAATGTTACCTTGATCGGAAAAGAGCACGTAGGAGGGGGGTTAGTCACTGTTCTCGTAAGAGGTGATGTTGGAGCAGTCAAGGCAGCAACGGATGCTGGTGCAGCAGCGGCTCAACGGATTGGTGAATTGGTTTCAGTTCATGTTATTCCACGACCACATAGCGAAGTAGAAACAATTTTACCAGTTTCTAAGTAAGTAGTTTTGTCAAAGAGATTGGGAGGTAACTTTTTATGGGACAAACTGCAAATAATGTGGGGCGTAGTACTGCTCAACAAAAAATGCTTGAAACAACCAAGAAATTTCATGTGGCAGGTATTCGGAGTGGTATCATTTCAGGATTATTCTACGGTCTATATTCTTTTGTGATTATGATTCTTCAAGGTTTTGATCCTATCAAATCTGCTGTAGGTATCTTAGCAGCACCATTTGTGATGGGAGCTATCAATGACTTTTTGGGTGGTTGTGTACTTTTACTTGGGGTCATAAGAAATGGGAAATTTAAAGAGTTGGGTAGAACTCTTTCTACAAAACCTGGAAAGATTATGATTTTAGGCTATATCTTGGGCGGTCCGGTGGCGAACGGTGCTTATCTAGTTGGGTTATATCTGGCTGGCGCCTTTGCTATTCCCATTTCAGCTACAACTGCTGCGTTTGGTGCGTTGTTTTCAGCGATTTTTCTTAAACAGAAGCTGACCTTGCGGGTCGTTGCAGGTATGTTGATGTGCGTGGCGGGGGCAGTGGTAATCAACTTAGTAAAACCAGATGGTGCTCCAAACTTTACATTGGGGATTATTTTAGCAATAGTTGCAGCAATCTGCTGGGGATTGGAAGGAACCATTTCTAGTTTTGGCGGAGCGATGCTTGATTCAGAAGTTACAGTAACACTTCGTCAATTGGTATCTGGTTTAATCCAGATGGTGCTTATCGTTCCGGCAATTGGTGCGACAGGTTTGTTTACTGCAACTTTGACTTCACCACTGTTGTTATTCTTGTTACTAGTATCAGGTACTTTAGTTGGTATTTCTTATATGGAATGGTATCGTTCGAATGCTATGGTTGGTACAGCCATCGGCATGTCACTGAACATTACCTATGCCTTGTGGGGCGTATTACTAAGTATTTTATTCCTTGGTCAAGAAATTACAGCGACGATTGTAGTTGGATCTCTAATTATTATTTTAGGTGCGATTTTGGTTACTACTAATCCACTAGATTTGTTTAGAAAGGATAAGGGATAGCTCATGAAATTGTTGCCAGCACGTACAGCTGTATTAAATTATATGAATACAGTTGAGGAAGCAGATGTTTATCAAGTTATGTCTGCATTGGAACATCAGTTTGGAAGCGAAAAACAATTTAGAGAAGATCTGTTTCTAGAGCACTTAATGTCATTGGAGTGTAATGGCTATCTTATTCAAACTGGATATGACTTGGATGAAGAAGGCAAGTTAAGAATTCGCTACCAGATTAATGATGATGGAAGATATGCAGTTGAAAAGTATATTGCGAAATAATTTAAAGGAGCAAGAAGATGAGATATCATGGTGGTCAAGCTTTAGGGCTTGTAGAAACAGTTGGTTTAGTACCAGCCTTGGAAGCTTGCGACAAGATGTTAAAAGCAAGTAATGTAAAATTAGTTTCATATGAAAATGTTGGGTCTACGTTAGTAACAATTATGGTGGTTGGAGATGTTGCTGCTGTTGAAGCATCTGTTGAAGCTGGAGCACGTGCTGCAGAGGCAATAGGCAAATTAACAGCACATAATGTTATGCCTAGACCAATCTCTTCAGTAGGAGATATGGTGTCTGTACACGATATTGATAATTGATAAAGGAGAATATAATGGAAAGATATCAAGCAATTGGTGCTGTAGAGACTTTTGGGCTTGTATATGCACTTGAAGCGGCAGATGCAATGGTCAAAGCGTCAGATGTTGAAGTAATTGCATATGTAAATACAGCTTCTGGCTATATTGCAGTTATTGTTCAAGGGGAAACAGCAGCCTGCAAAACAGCTGTTGATGCAGGTGTCTTAGCAGTAGAAAAATTAGGTACAGAGGTATATAGTAAGGTAGTGATTCCAGGACCGCACGAGGACCTAAGAAAAATTATTGATCGCTACTCCTTATCTCTAATGTTTCCTGATGAAGCAAACTAATATGAAAGTGTAAAAAATGAGATATATTGACAAAGATTTAGAATCAATTCAAGAAATACGAAACTTGCTTCTGAACGGTCAAATGTCTTTTGTTCACTTACAGAAATATAGCCAAAATGATTTGGATGCGGTTACATCCACCTTTATCAATGTATTATTAAACAACTTAGATAACTACATACCAGAGTTTGTTGATGGAAATGAATACGGTGTAAAAGAAGATGAGCTCTTTTTATGCAAACATTTCCTGAAGAGATTTAATGAAACCCTACAAAATGAAACATATGTAGGTATTATTGAGGGAAGTACTGAAAACAAGGTAATTGAAATTGGTGCCCCCCTGGGTGTCGTTGCAGTTCTACTTCCTTCTCATCCGACTTTTACACTATTAGTGAATGTATTGTTACTTGCAATGAAAACTGGAAACTCACTAATATTTATTGCTAATAAGTATTCCAGAACTTCAACTCTGGAAAGTCTTAAACGACTGATATCTGTTTCAGAGCAGTGTGGGTATCCAGAAGGAAGTATTACTGTTAGTGAAACGGTGACCGATGCAGGTATAGCTGAATTATTTTCTAGTCAAAAGGTTTCACTGATTATCAATATTGGTTGTCCGGAGTATGTTACGAATACGTTTGTGACGAATACACCTTTAATTTACGGTGGAGATTCTTCGGGACCAGTATTTATAGAGAGAACTGCTAATATTGAGAGTGCAGTTAGAAATGTTATACACTCAAGAAGTTTTCAAAATGGTATTCTACCCGGAGCTGAGCAGTTTTTAATAACGGAAAATGTTATCGCTGACCAGATTAAAGATTATATGGAAGCTAACGGTGCCTATGTATTGAACGATGAAGAAACAGAAAAGTTAATAAACTTTTTAAAAGTTTCGTCTAAGAATATTAACGGCAATTACATTGGGAAATCAGCAAGTTGGTTAGCGAAAATGTCAGGGGTGTCAGTACCTGAGGATACAAAAGTACTCGTTTCCATCCAAGACTATGTGAATGAAGAAGATTTTTTCAGCCAAAAGCTACTTTGTCCTATCATTGTAGTTTATATTGAACCAGATTGGACCCTAGCTTGTATTAAATGTATGAACCTATTGGAAGAATTAAGAATGGGGCATACCTTAACGATACATTCGACTGATTGGAAGGTTATTAGAGAATTCGCTTTGGTTAAAAAAGTAGGAAGAATTGTTGTTAATGCTCCTACTGTATGTGCTGCGACAGGAATCGTATCACATTTTCCAACATCTCTAATACTAGGTGGGATTACAACTGGTAGAGGCTATAGTTCGGAAAATATAACACCAAAACATTTGACTTATATACGTCGAGTAGGTTTTGAATTTGAAAAGGATATCAATCAAAGATTATGATTGAAAGAGAGGAAATATTCAATATGGATATGAAAGAATTTACAGCAAAATTAGAAGAAGCTACTAAAAAATTAAGCGCAGAAGAGCGTGCGTCGCTCGTGAAGATTTTCCAAAGTGTTTCAGATGATATTACAAAACCGGAAGTAACATTTGCAAGTCAACCGTATGTTGCTTCTGAAGGAACAGAAGTCCCAGATGGAATCACTCCACGCTTGCAGGCATTGAAAGATCAATACTTGAAAGCACAACCGACGATTTCATTGATTCGTGCGGTAAATTTAACACGAATTTCGAAAGAAAACGAAGGAATGCCGAAGGCAATTTTAAGAGGTACTGCTTTTAAAGAGTTTTGTAAAATTGCTCCACTAGTTATTCAAGACAACGAGTTGTTAGTTGGTGCCCCAAACGGTGGTGCACGCTTTGGCGCCTTCTCTCCAGATATCTCATGGCGTTGGTTGCGCGATGAGATTGATACAATTTCTACACGCCCACAAGACCCATATGCTTTAAGTGAAGAAAATAAAAAAATCTTAAGAGAAGAGATTTTTCCATATTGGGAAGGACGTTCTGTAGATGAGGCGTGTGAGTCTCAGTATCGTGAAGCGGGTGCTTGGGAACTTTCTGGTGAATCGTTTGTTTCAGATTGTTCATACCATGCTTGTTCAGGTGGTGGTGACTCCAACCCTGGTTATGATGTTGTAGGTATGCGTAAAGGGATGCTTGATATCATAGCAGAAGCAGAAGCTCATCTGGCTAAATTGGATTATGGTAACCCAGATGATATAGAAAAAATTTACTTCTACAAGGCTCAAATTCTTACTGCAGAGGGTGTCATTATTTACGCGAAACGTATGTCTGATTACGCTGCAGAGTTAGCTGTCAAGGAAACAAATCCAAAACGTAAAGCGGAACTAGAAATGATTTCACGTGTCAACGCAAATGTTCCAGCTCATAAGCCTGAAACCTTCTGGGAAGCTATGCAATATGTTGTGACTATTCAACATTTATTGCTATGCGAAGAGAACCAAACAGGTCTATCAATTGGACGTGTTGACCAATATATGTATCCACTTTACAAGCGTGATATTGAAGCTGGTCGAATGAACGACTATCAAGCATTTGAGCTTGCTGGTTGTATGTTCATCAAGATGTCTGAGATGATGTGGCTTACTTCAGAAGGGTCATCTAAATTCTTCGCAGGTTATCAACCATTTGTAAATATGTGTGTCGGCGGTGTAACTCGTGAGGGTCGTGATGCTACAAATGATTTGACCTATCTCTTAATGGATGCCGTTCGGCATGTGAAAGTATATCAACCTACTTTGGCAACTCGTATCAATAATAAGTCGCCACGTAAGTATCTGAAGAAAATTGTAGATGTCGTTCGAGCAGGGATTGGATTCCCAGCCTGTCACTTTGATGACTCACATATCAAAATGATGTTGGCTAAAGGTGTATCTATGGAAGATGCGCGTGACTACTGTTTGATGGGTTGTGTTGAACCACAGAAATCAGGTCGTTTGTATCAGTGGACTTCTACAGCTTACACACAATGGCCTATTTTGATAGAGACCACATTGAACCATGGTATTCCATTGTGGTATGGCAAGCCAGTTACTCCGGATATGGGACCATTGGACCAATACAAGACGTTTGAGCAATTTGAAGCAGCTGTCAAAGAAACAATTAAATATGTAACAAAATGGACTTCTGTAATGACAGTTATTTCTCAACGTGTACAACGCGAATTGGCACCAGCTCCATTGATGTCTATGATGTATGAAGGTACGATGGAAAATGGTCGCGGAGTTAAATCGGGCGGTGCAATGTATAACTTCGGTCCTGGTGTTGTTTGGTCTGGTCTTGCAAACTATGCTGACTCAATGGCTGCGATCAAGAAATTGGTATTTGAAGATAAGAAGTATACACTTGATGAATTAAATAAAGCCTTGATTGCAGATTTCGAAGGTTATGAGCAAATTCGTGCAGATTGTTTGGCAGCGCCTAAGTATGGTAACGATGATGACTACGTGGATTACTTTGCATCAGATATTGTAGAATTTACGGAAGAAGAACATCGTAAGTATAAGACTCTTTATTCAATTTTGAGTCATGGTACTCTTTCAATTTCGAATAATACGCCACTTGGTCAAATTACAGGCGCCTCTGCATCAGGCCGTCGTGCATGGACACCACTATCTGATGGTATTTCACCAGATCATGGTATGGATACGAAAGGACCAACAGCAATTATTAAATCCGTTTCCAAAATGGCAAACGAAAATATGAACATTGGTATGGTTCATAACTTTAAGATTATGGCTGGTCTTCTTGACACACCTCAAGGTGAGGAAAGTCTGATAACTCTGCTTAGAACGGCTAGTATTCTAGGAAACGGAGAAATGCAATTTAACTACCTTGATAACGCTATATTGGTAGATGCACAACAACATCCAGAAAAATATCGTGATTTGATTGTTCGTGTAGCTGGTTATAGTGCATTCTTTGTCGAATTGTGTAAAGATGTTCAAGATGAAATTATTGCTCGTACAGTCTTGACACGAATCTAAATTTTAAGCTGGATACAGTAAGACCTCTTAAAAAGGTCTTACTGTCCCCACTTTGTTAGGAGAGTAGTATCGTGACAACAATAAAAAAACATGAAACACGAATCAATGTATTCAACGTTCAAAAGTACAATTTATATGACGGACCAGGTATTCGTACTATTGTTTTCTTCAAAGGTTGTCCAATGCGATGTAAATGGTGTGCTAACCCAGAAGGACTTGAATTTGGAACAAACATTATGCATAAGGAAACTTTATGTAAACCTTATAATGCTTGTGCGAAGACTTGTCCACTTGGAAGTATTTGTTTCAAATTTAAGAACGAATCTGCACCTATTCCTTATGACTATGCAGATAAAGAGCATCCAATTGATGTAAAACGCTATCAGAAGAAACGACCGACGAGAGCAGATATTGAGGGGTGTCCAGAAGGAGCCTTGACAATCGCAGGTGAATCAAAAACGATTTCCGAGTTGATGGATATCATTCATGAAGACGATGCCTTTTATGAAATGTCAGGCGGTGGGGTGACTTTATCCGGCGGTGAGTGTTTAGCACAGGGTGAGGGGGCGTTAGCTTTACTGAAAGCTTGTAAGCAAGATGGACTAAATACTGCGGTAGAAACAGCTGGCTATGTTCCCAATAAGGTTGTCATGAAAGTGGCTGAGTATACAGACTTATTTTTGTTTGATTTGAAGCATATGGATTCAAAAAAACATAATGAATGGACTGGAGTTGGTAATGAGCGTATTTTAACTAACCTGAAATCAATATTAGATGCAGGCTACAATGTTAAGATTAGAATGCCAATGTTGAAGGGAATTAACGACAGCGAAGAAGAGATCCGAGCTATTATAGAATTCCTCAGTCCGTATAAAAATTCACCGAACTTTAAAGGGATAGATTTATTGCCTTATCATAAATTGGGTGTAAATAAATACAAACAATTAGGAATGGAATATCAGATTGAGGGAGATCCCTCGTTAAGTCAATATGATTTAGATAGAATTGAAAGTTACATACTTGCTTATGATTTTCCTGTCACTGTAGTTAAGCATTGAGCGGTTAAGAGGTGATGCATTTGTGGAAGAAAATATGAAAATGGATCGTATTATTCAAGAATCAGTTCCGGGGAAACAAATCACCCTAGCACATATCATTGCGGCTCCTATTCAAGCTGTTTATGAAAGTTTAGGTGTGGAAGATAGGGGAGCGATTGGTATCCTAGCTATCACCCCTTATGAAACCTCTATTATTGCTGCAGATCTTGCAGGGAAAGCAGCTGGTGTTGACATTTGTTTTGTTGATCGTTTTACAGGCTCGCTAATGTTCTCTGGAGATGTACAAAGTGTTGAAACAGCATTGCAAAGAATTCTTGATTTTTTCAAAGAGAATTTAGGTTTTTCAGTAGTTTCATTAACGAAATCATGAAGAAACGAATACTCATAATTGGTTCAGAAGACCAAAAGAAGCTAGAGCTTATGAGATTATTAGAGAACAATAGAGAGTGCAGAAGCATTCAATCGACACAATATGGTTGTGAAACGATATCAGTTCCCGGTAGTTATCTTAGAAGTTCTGGTATGAAGAAGCATATTATAGCTATTCAACAAAATGCATACTGTGTTTTAATGTTGCTAGACTCTAGTCGTAATCATAAAATTTATTCACCAAACTTCGCACATTCGTTTAGAATTCCGACTATTGGTGTAATAATAAAAAGTAGTGAACAAAGTGTAGATAATACATTGGAGTGTAGGAAAGAGTTAAAGGAAGCTGGAGTGCATGATATAGTTGAATGGCAAGAAGGAGTATTTGATGGGGATATCCAAATACTTAACAAAATAGTACAAATTAAAGAAGGTAATCGATGAAAACGAATGAATTTCAAGTTGGCCCACGCTTTATTTTTGGTGATGGAGCTGTTAAAAAAATTTCAGAGTTACCAATAAAAAAGGCATATATTATCTGCGATCCCTTTATGGAAAAAAGCGGTATGGTAAATGAGGTTGTAGAAGTACTAAAGCCTTTGGAAGTTGAAACCATGGTATTTTCTAAGGTAGTACCCGATCCAACTATTCCAGTTGTTTCAGAAAGTGTGGCTGAAATTAGAAGATTCAGGCCCGATACTGTCATTGCACTTGGTGGTGGGTCGGCGATGGATACAGCGAAGGCGGTAATACGTGTTTACTCTGAAAGCGAGAAAGTTGTTAGACCGTATTTGATTGCAATCCCGACAACAAGTGGATCAGGTAGTGAGAACACAGCGTTTGCAGTAATTTCTGACCCAAAATACAATGAAAAGATAGCTTTAGTCGATAAGTCGATGATTCCTGATGTGGCCATACTTGATAAAGTGTTTACGGTATCAGTTCCTCCGCAAGTTACAGCAGATTCTGGAATGGATGTCTTAACTCATTGTTTAGAAGCTTATGTCTCTCAACAAGCAAGTGATTTTTCAGATGCTTGTGCAGAGAAAGGTATTCATCTTACATGGACATACTTATTGGAAACTTATCGAAACGGAAGTAGTGTTGTAGCTCGTGAAAAAATGCACAATGCCTCATCCTTAGCTGGTATTGCATTCAATAATGCGGGCTTGGGAATTTGTCATAGTCTATCGCATGCAATTGGAGCGTTTTTCCATGTACCACATGGCCGTATCAATGCTTATCTACTGCCATATGTTATAGGTTTTAATGCCTCAATTGAAGATAGAACAGAAACTAGTGTTACTAATCGATATGCACAAATTGCATCAATGCTGAAGTTGGAAAAATCCACTTCGAAACAGTCAGTTATTGCCTTAATCAACTCTATAAAACAATTATCAAGTAAATTAGGAATCCCTAGTTCTTTGGAGGAGTTGGGGATTGATAGACTAGAGTTTGAGCGTATGATACCAGAAATGGCACAAAGGGTTATGGAGGATGCTTGTACTCCAACTAATCCTAGACCAGTCACTAAATGCCAGATTGAAACTCTTTATCAATCATTGCGATAAGAAAATATTTATTATTGAATGGAAGGAGGGTGTTATGAAGTATATTACTGAAGATGATTTACGTCTAATTTACCGTGACAATCCATTTGAAACCTTCACTATTCAAGCACAAACAAGACTGACACCAGGAGCAAAGACCTTTTTAACAGACCGGAGAATAGCAATCATTGATGAACGGAACAACAAGCACAAGCAAACGGCTACATTTACTAATTGTAAACAAGAGGAATCGATGGTTTCACTATCAAATGAGTGGCTACAATTACGTTGTGAGTGTTTACAAATTGCTTATAGTTTGTTGGATACAGATTTTTCTATAGCGGAAGAATTGTGCATGTTAGAACAGACGTTAGCTATGCCAGTTAAACAATCTTCTCATTCTATTGTAGTAGACGAAGCTCAATTGATTGATAGATCCTGTATTGTTGAACACCTAGGAAGGTTGAGAGTCTTATTGAAATCTCAAAGAGGGAAGATTCTTTCTCAACTTTTTCCCCTATATTTTAGAATGGAAGCTTTGAGTGAAAAAATTGATGGGCCAGAAAAATCCATTCTTTATCAATCAATAAATCGCTTAGCTCATATGATTACTGGATATATAAAGAAAAGTGAGGATGTTGCCTATGTTTCGAAACAAATTACCTAAAACGTGTGATCAGTATGTAGAAGATTTTGAAAAGGTTGAGTTACAACCAATAATAAGAAACAATAAAATCTACTATACTGGAGTGGACTTAGGTACTGCGTATATTGTATTAGTTGTTTTGGATGAACATAGGAACATTGTTGCTGGTGCTCATAGAGCAGCAAGCGTGATTAAAGATGGTATGGTAGTGGATTATATTGGGGCTATCCGCATAGTAAGGGAGTTGAAGGAAGAGCTAGAAAAGAAGCTACAGACGGAACTCCTTTATGCAGCAGCTGCAATACCGCCTGGAACAGATTCACTAGATGGTGGAGCAATAAAAAATGTTGTTCAAGGTGCTGGATTTGAATTGACAGCTTTGTTAGATGAACCGACAGCAGCTAATACCATAGTTGGATTAGAAAATGGTGCAATTGTGGATATTGGTGGAGGAACAACAGGTATTTCAATATTAAAGAATGGTGAAGTTGTAAAAACGGTTGATGAAGCAACTGGTGGAACACACTTTACACTCGTAATATCTGGTGCCTATCATCTTAGTTTTGAAGAAGCGGATGCTTATAAACGTAATGAAGAAAATCATAAAGAGTTAATCGGCATATTGAAACCAGTAGTACAAAAAATTTCAAGCATCATTAGCAATAATATTGCTAAACATGAAGTGGATCTTATTTATTTAGTTGGGGGTACAAGTTGCCTAACGGGGATTGAAACAATCATTGAGCAGGAAACAGGCATTAAAACAGTAAAACCTAAGAATCCAATGTTTGTGACTCCAATCGGAATAGCTATGAATTGTAGTCAAGAAATAAAATATTAGGAGGCAAAGATGTTAGTTGCAGAATTAGTGGATACAATTTGGGCTACTAGAAAATCTGAGGCTCTAAGTGGCGTGAAATTTTTACTAGCTAAAGTTGTTGGAGGCAGTCGGTCGGGAGAGATAATAGTTGTTGTTGACATGATTGGTGCTGGCATAGGTGACCGTGTGATTGTAGCGACCGGGACGGCAGCACGACGGATGATGGAGGACGATCAGATGCCTGTAGATGCTGCTGTAATCGGGATTATTGATGAAAATTATGATCAGGTTAAACAAAAAAATGGGGAGCAAAATAGATTTTTAAATTAGAAAGGAGAAAAAATGGCAAAATTGATCATTGCAAAAGATATTCTTGCATGTAAAGAAGCGAATCAAAGCATTTGTTATATTGAAAAAGGCACAATAGTAACGCCAGCTGCACAAGACGAAGCGAAAAAATATGGCATTTCATTTGAGTGTTGCGCTAATAGGTCTACTGATACCGAGCAACAAATAACAGCAGATGAAATTTTAGATATACTGAAAAATTTGCTAATACACAATTCAGATAAATCTGCAAATAACATGAGACCTTATCGATTTGTTTCACATACAAATGGTATGAAACTTGTACGTGGCTCAACCGTACGAATGGATGATTTTGATACTGGTACACCGAATACTAAGGTAGGATTTCAAGAATTGGTTGGTCAACATGAATCCAAAATGAGTGCTGGTTTCCTTACAATTGAAAGCTCCAAGTTTGCATGGAAGTTACCATATGAAGAAATAGATTATGTTATTTCAGGTACTGTAACGATTGAAATTGACGGTCAGACATTTGTGGCACGCGAGGGGGATGTTTTATTCATACCATCAGGATCGGATGTTGTTTGGGGTTCACCGGACAATGCAAAATTATTCTATACTACCTATCCATCAAATTGGTCAGATTTATTATAGTGGAGGAGGCCATATGTAATGAAGGCTTTAGGTTTAGTAGAAACTTATGGTTATATAGGAGCCATTGAAGCTGCTGATGTTATGCTAAAAGTTGCCAATGTTACTTTATTGAAATTAGAAAAAGTTCGTGGTGGCTTAGTCACAATCAGTATTGAAGGTGATGTGGGGGCTATAAAAACAGCTGTAGAGGCAGGGGCTAACGCAGTTCAAAGACTAAATAAGGAAAGTTTTATTGCTTCACATGTTATTCCTAGACCAGATCAACAATTATCGTCCATCTTGAAAGAAAATAAACCAACACTGCACCTTGTAGACGAAGAGAGTCTTGAACAAGAAGAAATTATTTCAGATTTAGTTGAACAAGTATATCATACAGATGTAGTGGAACCAGAAAAAGAAAATAAAGAGAACAATCAGTCAGATGAAACTGTGGAAGAAAAACAGCCAAAGATTATTACAGTTGCTGAGTACAAGAAACAGTTGCAAAAAAAGAAAGCTGCAGAGTTGCGGGAAATGATAGTTGAAAATAAAAATATTTCTGTTACAGAAGAAAAATTATCTAATTTAGTTAGAAAAACAATGATTGCTATGTTGTTGGATGATTTTGCTTTGCAAGTCGATGATAAATAGGGTGAAAACATAGGAGGTTTAAAAATATAATGAAGACAATTGATGTTGATCTCTGTTCAATCCAAGAAGCGCGTGACTTGGTGAGGCGTGGTAAAGAAGCAGCTAATAAAATTGCATATTTCTCAGATGAACAGATTGAAGCTATTCTAAAAAATATTGTAAAATGTGTAGAATCAAATGCATATTATTTAGCAAATATGGCTGTTGAGGAAACAGGTTTTGGTAAAATTGAAGACAAAGCATATAAAAATTATGCCGCTTCAAGTTTGTTATATGATGAAATTAAAGATTATAAAACATCTGGTATTTTGGATTTTGATGAAAAGAATAGGGTGTTTAGGGTAGCAGAACCTATGGGATTGGTGTTAGGGATTACCCCTTCAACAAATCCAACTTCAACGATTATTTATAAGTCTATCATTTCGATAAAATCAAGAAACGCAATTGTTTTTGCGCCACATCCATCTGCAAAAAGATGTAGTGTAGCAGCTGCTGAATTGGTAAGAAAAGCAGCTGTTGAGGCAGGAGCACCGGAACATATTATCGGATGTGTAGCAAGTCCAACGTTAGAAGCAACTAATGAATTGATGCACTCAAAAGATGTCGCAATCATCATTGCGACAGGTGGACCAGGTATGGTGAAAGCGGCCTACAGTAGTGGTAAACCAGCTATCGGAGTTGGAGCAGGAAACTCCCCAGCTTATATTGAAAAAACAGCAGATGTAAAAAAAGCGATAGCAAATATCATTGCTTCAAAAACTTTTGATAATGGAACGATTTGTGCTTCAGAACAAGCAATTATTTGCGAGGAAAGCAATCAAGAAGATGTCTTGAAAGAGCTTAAAGCCCAAGGTTGTTACTTGATGTCTAAAGAAGAAACTGACAAAGTTTGTGATTTGATTTTTAAAGGGAATACAAAAGGTTGTAATCCAACAATGAATCCATTGTTTGTTGGACAAACAGCTAATAAAATTGCAGATGCAGCTGGTATTAGCGTGCCTAGAGAAACCAAAATTCTAGTTGGACCTCAAGTAGGAGTTGGAGCAGGGAATCCATTATCGTTTGAAAAACTCACAACAGTCATTGGCTTCTATGTAGTTAAAGATTGGGAGGAAGCTTGTGCATTAAGTATTAAACTTCTTCAAAATGGAATAGGGCATACAATGAGTTTGCATACTAGTGACCCGGATATGATTTTCCGATTTTCTAGTAAACCAGCTTCTCGGATTCTTATCAATACAGGAGGTAGTCAGGGTGGAACAGGTATTTCTACTGGTCTCCCGATAGCCTTTACTTTGGGTTGTGGTACGGATGGTGGAAGTTCTGTCTCTGATAACTTGACGCCAAAGCATTTAGTGAATATTAAAACTGTTGCTTATGGAATAAAGGATGTTACAAAGATTGTGGAGTTAGATAGTCGTTTCTTATCTCTACCAAAATTAACAGTAGAAACAAGGTTAGAACAGAGTGTTGATGCCACCGGATCTGCAAGCATCCATTGTCAACCAAAGGATAAATTGGAAAAAGACTTCTTTAACCAGACACCTCAAGCAATTCAGGCTGCATTTGAAGCGCGTGAGAAGAAAGTGTTAGAAGTATCCAGTCAGCAAGTTGAAGAAATTGTTGAAGAGGATATAGATAATGAAGCTATTGTCAGGGAAATTTTAGCTTCACTGAGGAAATAGGGGGTGATTCTATGGGAGAAGATTTGGAAAGTTTGTTCTACAAGGTGATAGACTATCTTGATGGCGGAGAAGATATTAGCTTACAGCAACCCGCTGAAGATACTTCGGTTATCGAAAAAATTGCTGAGAAGAAAAAAGATGTTTTTGGAAGTCGAGTGATTCCACTTGGTGTGTCAAATAGACATATTCACCTATCGCAGAGAGACGCAGATTATTTGTTTGGAGCAGGGTATCAGTTTAATAAGCTGAAAGAATTGTCACAAAAAGGGCAATATGCTTATAAAGAATGTGTAATAATTGCTGGTCCCAAGGGTGTGATCGAAAAAGTAAGAATACTGGGTCCGTCCCGTCAGGATAGTCAGGTTGAATTGCTGAAAAGCGACTGTTATAAACTGGGGATATCAGCGCCATTGCGACTATCAGGTGATATTGATAATACCCCTGGGTGCACAGTAATCGGTCCGAAAGGTTCTCTTCAGCTTACAAAAGGTTGTATTGTAGCTAAACGACATATTCATATGAATTCTAATGACGCTAAGCATTTTGGTGTAGAAGATAAGCAAGTTGTTTCGTTGGAAATACCGGGAGAACGTGGTGGCGTTATTCATAATGTAGTTGTCCGAGTAAAAGATAGCTTTTCGTTAGAGTGTCATCTAGATACCGAGGAAGCAAATGCTTTAGGTGTTACTGGATTAAATAAATTACGTATTGTCAAATAAAAGGAGTAAATAGTATGACTTCAGAAGCATTAGGAATGATAGAAACTAAGGGCTTGATTGGCTCTATTGAAGCAGCCGATGCCATGGTAAAAGCAGCCAACGTAACCCTTATCGGAAAAGAGCATGTTGGTGGTGGTTTGGTAACAGTTTTAGTTCGTGGAGATGTGGGAGCAGTTAAAGCAGCAACTGATGCAGGTGCAGCAGCAGCTCAACGTGTCGGTGAATTGGTATCTGTTCACGTTATCCCACGTCCACATACAGAAGTAGAAACAATTCTACCCCGCTAAAATCAGTAAAAAGGAGTAAGTAGTATGACTTCAGAAGCATTAGGAATGATAGAAACCAAGGGTTTGATTGGCTCCATTGAAGCAGCCGATGCTATGGTAAAAGCAGCCAACGTAACCCTTATCGGAAAAGAGCATGTTGGTGGTGGTTTGGTAACAGTTTTAGTTCGTGGAGATGTGGGAGCAGTTAAAGCAGCGACTGATGCAGGTGCGGCAGCAGCTCAACGTGTCGGTGAATTGGTATCTGTTCACGTTATCCCACGTCCACATACAGAAGTAGAAACAATTCTACCCCACTAAAATCGGTAAAAAGGAGTAAGTAGTATGACTTCAGAAGCATTAGGAATGATAGAAACCAAGGGTTTGATTGGCTCCATTGAAGCAGCCGATGCCATGGTAAAAGCAGCCAACGTAACCCTTATTGGAAAAGAGCATGTTGGTGGTGGTTTGGTAACAGTTTTAGTTCGTGGAGATGTGGGAGCAGTTAAAGCAGCGACTGATGCAGGTGCAGCAGCAGCACAACGTGTCGGTGAATTGGTATCTGTTCACGTTATCCCACGTCCACATACAGAAGTAGAAACAATTCTACCTAAAGCTTAGTTATTTTTTGGAATAGCATCAATATAGTTAATTTAACTGTTATCAATAGAAAGGCTCATCTAAACGAGATGAGCTTTTCTAAAAAGTGGACGAGGCAAGATAGAATAAAGGAGGGATAGATATGTCATATCAAGAAATAATGGATGGGAATATGGCGGCTGCTCATGTTGCATACGCCTTTAGCGATGTAGCAGGTATTTATCCTATTACTCCGAGTTCAACGATTGGAGAATGGCTTGATATATGGCATGCTGAAAAGAGGAAGAATATATTTGGTCAAACAGTAAATATTGTAGAAATGCAATCTGAGGCAGGAGTTGCAGGTTTTGTCCATGGTTCGTTAAAAACTGGAGCGCTAACAACAACTTGCACTTCTTCCCAAGGATTATTGTTGATGCTACCCAATATGTACAAGATTGCTGGAGAGTTGTTACCTGCAGTATTTCATGTTGCAGCACGTTCTATAACAACCAATGCACTAAGTATCTTTGGTGATCATAGTGATGTGATGTCTGTTAGACAAACAGGATTTGCAATGCTGTCAGAAGGAACAGTTCAAGAAGTAATGGACTTATCATTAGTGGCTCATTTGGCAACATTAGAATCTAGTATCCCTTTTGTTAATTTTTTTGATGGTTTTTCAACCAGTCATGAATTACAGAAAATTAGGGTTATAGATTATAAAGAAATGAAGCCTTTGATAAACGAAGAAGCCCTTAATGTTTTTCGTGATAGAGGCATGAACCCGAATCGTCCAACAGTATCTGGAACTAACCAAGGTCCAGAAACATTTTTTCAACAAAGAGAAACTGTAAATCGTAATTACCAGATTCTTCCTTATGTAGTTCGAAAATACATGAAGAAGGTGAATAAATTATTCGGTACAGATTATGATTTGGTTCGCTACCACGGTCATCCACATGCAGAGCGTATTCTAGTAGCCATGGGCTCTGTTTCCGCAACTGTTCGGCAAACCGTTGATTATTTAGTGAAAAAGGGTGAAAAAGTAGGTTTTATTCAAATTCATCTTTATCGACCATTTCCTTTACAGGAGTTTTTAGAGAAACTTCCCAATAGCGTTAAAGCTATTGCAGTACTGGATAGAACGAAAGAATCAGGTGCATTGGGAGAACCATTATTTTTAGATGTTAAAGCTGCCCTGTACGAGAGTGTTCATAAACCGATTATTATAGGTGGTAGGTATGGTCTGGGTTCAAAAGATACTACCCCTGATCAATTGATTGCAGTATTCTCTGAGTTAGAAAAAAGTGAGCCTCGAAGTCGATTTACCATTGGTATAGAAGATGATGTAACTAATCTATCTTTAGAACTTAGTCGACCATTAGATTTAACATCGAAGGATACATATCAAGTAAAACTGTGGGGATTTGGTGGAGATGGAACTGTAAGTGCAAGTAAATCCATTGTACACATTCTCGGTAAGCATATTGATTCAGCTATTCAAGGTTCTTTTTATTATGATTCTAAGAAACAAAGAGGAATTACGATTTCAAATTTGCGACTTGGAGGACAGCAAATTCAATCTGCTTATTCCATACTAGAATCAGATTTTATTGGAGTAAGCATGCCTGGTTATTTAAGGCAAATTGATTTAATAAAGGGACTGAAAAAAGGAGGCGTCTTTCTACTAAATACAACTTGGTCGCAAGAAAAGGTCCATAAGTTGCTTCCGAATAAATTGAAAAAATATATAGCGGATAATGAGATACAATTTTATATCATAAATGCTTATAAAATAATGCAAATGACGGGTCTAAATGGAAAGGCAGGGATATGTCTGCAGGCAGCTTTCTTTAGCATTGCTAATCTTATTCCGTTAGACGTTGCTATTACTTCAATGAGAGAAGAGATTGTAAAGAATTATGGGCATAAATCGGAAGAAATTATTGTTCAAAATATGAAAGCAATCGATGAGACACTTTCCACACTTGAAAAAGTTGATATTCCACTCGAATGGAACTTGTGCGATGAATCCAAAGATTCACCTATTAAACATTCAACACAGTATGCGAAAAATATTCAAGAACCTTTAAATCGTTGTGAGGGGAATTCGATAACGGTAGGGCAATTGATTGACAATGGCATAGTTGCTGGTGATATTCCGCTTGGTACATCACATACTGAAAAAATGTGTACTTCTTGGGAAGTCCCTCAATGGACTCCAGAAAACTGTGTGCAATGTAGTTTATGTTCATTTGTTTGTCCTCATGCAGCGATTAGACCAATCTTACTTGAACAAGATGAGTTGGAACAGGCGCCTACTGGCTATAGAGTAAGAGACTATAAAGGAAAAGATGGGCTATTTTATCGTATCCAAGTCTCTATTGAGGATTGCACGGGCTGTGAATTGTGTGTTAAAGCATGTCCAGCCAAGGAAAAAGCCTTAAAAATGGTAGAAGTTACCGACAAGGGGGAGAACAGTCATAAGGAACAAGCAATAAATTGGGCATTTTCAATGACACTACGAGCAAAAGAAAATCCGGCAAAAAAGGGAACGATTGCTTATACACAATTTGAGAAACCTCTATTGGAATCTTCAGGTGCTTGTTCTGGCTGTGGTGAAACTCCATATGTAAAATTACTGACACAGCTATTTGGTAGCAGAATGATGGTCGCTAATGCTACGGGATGTTCTTCAATTTGGGGCGGTATGTTCCCAACAACACCGTTTAGCACAAATTCATTCGGTCAGGGACCTTCTTGGAGTAACTCATTACTAGAGGATAATGCAGAATTTGGTTATGGAATGCTGATTGCTACACAAACACGAAGATATGCTCTTGTTGATGAAATGCTTACTGCTAAGAATGAAGCCAGTTCAAAATTAAATGAGTTGATAGATGATTGGATCGAGAATATTGATAATGGTTGCGGGACCATTGCTCGTAGCAAGAAGTTAATTGACTTACTCAAGTCCGAAAAAGACAATGCAAAACCATGCTTGCAAAAACTATATGAAAAAAAAGACCTATTTGTAAAACCTTCTCAATGGATTGTTGGTGGTGATGGTTGGGCTTATGATATTGGCTATGGAGGTTTAGATCACATCCTTTCCACTGGTGCGGATGTAAATATCCTCGTGCTTGATAATGAGGTATATTCAAATACTGGAGGACATCTATCAAAGAGCACACCTACTGCAGCCATTGCAAAATTTTCAGCAGCTGGAAATCGAAGCTCTAAGAAAGATTTGGGAATGATGGCTATGACATACGGGAATGTGTATGTTGCTCAAGTAGCTAGTGGTGCCAATCCTATTCAAGTTATTAAGGCATTTGAGGAAGCAGAACGTCATCAAGGACCGTCACTCATTATCGCATATGTTCCATGTATCGCTCATCGCTTAGAAGGTGGGATGAAAGAAAGTTTACAAGAAGCTAGAGAGGCAGTCGAAGCAGGGTATTGGTCGTTATATCGATACAATCCAGAGTTAGAAAAAGACGGGAAATGCCCGATGATTTTAGACTATAAGCGTCCAGATTTCAATAAAATGATACCTTTTATGTTAAAACAAGAACGTTTTGAATTATTGCAGCGTTTTGATGTTGCGGAGGCACATAACCTATACCTTAAAACAGTTGAACAAGCTAGGCGTCGTTTTTTGAATTATGCTCGACTTTCAGGTGATTTAGATAATTATCTGAAAAAGGAGGAGAGAAAGACATCAAAAGATACCTATAAGGAGGAAGAAGTATCTTTAGAGAAGATAATACATACTTTGGATTTTTGATATCTTTGGAATCTTTGTTATATTATAGTGAATAAATTTAATAGCATATTTCAAAACATGTAAACACTATCTATTGAATAGATAGTGTTTTTGTTGTATAAAAATGCAAAAAAATTATTGACAAGTGTATAAAAATACTATATACTAGTTCCATTACTTCAAAAAAAAGGAGAAGAATCAATGAAAAAAGTCCGAAAACTCCAAAATTTGCATAATCAATGAATAAGTATTCCATATTTAATGAATAAAAAGGAGAAGAAGATGAATATTAAGAAGATTGTAAAAACTGGTTTGGTAATGGCTACAAGTTTGAGTTTGGCTGCATGTGCTAGCAATGAGTCGACAGATAATTCCTTGAAAAATGTTCAAGATAAGGGAACATTAGTCGTTGCGCTCAGCCCTGAGTATGCTCCATTTGAATTTCGAACATTGGTGGATGGAAAAGATACAATCGTAGGGGCAGATATTGAATTAGCTAAGGAAATCGGAAATGAGCTCGGAGTAGAAGTTGAATTTTCAGCCATGAGCTTCGATAACGTATTAAATTCTGTTCAAAATGGCAAAGTTGACCTGGCAATTTCAGGAATTTCAGCGACAGAAGAACGTGCCAAAGTCTTCGACTTTTCTATTCCTTACTACACATCAACCAATGAATTGATCATCAATAACGCCAATAGTTCACAGTTTACTAGCATATCATCACTGGAATCAGCTAAAATTGGGGTTCAAAAAGGCTCTATTCAAGAAAAGATTGCAAATGATTTATTACCAAATGCAAGCAAGGTTTCCATCAGTTCCAACGGGGAATTAATCAACGAATTAAAAGCTGGAAAAATTGATGGCATTATTTTTGAAGAACCGATAGCCAAAGCCTATGTAGCCCAAAATGATGATTTGTTGATTGTAGATACTGAAATTGAAAGTAACTATACCGATGCTTATGCCGTTGCGCTACCAAAAGGTAGTACCGCTTTGAAAGAAAAAGTGGATGCAGTTATCGAAAAACTTGTTTCAGAAGGGAAATTCGATACATTTGTCCAAGAAGCCTATGATTTATCTATAAAAAATTAAGCTAAAAATGAATAAAAATAAGAAAAATCTATTGACAATTGTATAAAAATAACATAAAATGAGAACATATTCTGAAACAACCAGAAAATTTATGAAAAAAGGATAATTATACATGAAAAAATTATTTACATTAGCAGCAACAGTTTTAGCAGGACTGACATTGGCAGCTTGTTCTTCGACGTCATCACAATCTGCATTAGATAAAATTAAAGAAAAAGGAACATTAGTAGTGGCAACTAGTCCAGACTATGCTCCATTCGAGTTTCAGGCACTAGTTGATGGAAAGAATGAAGTTGTTGGTGCAGATATGATGTTGGCTCAAAAAATAGCCGACGAACTTGGGGTCAAGCTTGAAGTTTCAGCAATGAGTTTTGACAATGTATTGTCTAGCGTTCAAAATGGCAAAGCTGATATTGCAATTGCTGGTCTATCTTATTCGGAAGAGCGTTCAAAAGTTTTTGATTTCTCTGAAAGTTACTATCAAATTTCTGATGTCTTACTTATCAAAAAAGATAGCGCCAATTCACTCACTTCAATTGATGCTATGAGCGGGAAGACTCTCGCGGTACAAAAGGGGTCAACACAGGAAGCCTACGCACAGGAAAATATTAGTCAAGCTAACCTCATTTCTTTAACCTTGATGGGTGAAGCTGTAAATGAGCTCAAATCAGGAAAAGTTGATGCTATTTTAATGGATTCTCCAGTTGCTGCTGGTTATGTTTCACAGAATTCAGATTTAGCCGTTGCATCCGTTGAATTTCCAACGATTGATGAAAATTCGAAAGTCATTGCTTTGCCAAAAGGTAGTACAGAACTAAAAACTGCGATAGACAAGGTTATCGCAGAAGTAAAAGCAAGTGGTGACTTTGATACTTTCCTTGAGAAAGCTGCAACATATACAAGTGTTGAATAAGAGAAACGAACAATCATCGGAAACGGTGGTTGTTTTTGCATGCAAAAAGAATGGAATAAGTGAGCCACACTCCAAAAGTTAGACAGAAAATTGGGGTCGGTTCAATACTCCATTCTTTATAGATAATTATTTCACACGCTCTAGATAAAAACTGGTCAAACGTGGTACAGTAATTCTAGCTCCATTTTCATCTGGATAGAGGCTAAATGTGTCCATTGGAATAGCATTAGATGAGAAGACAAGTTTATATTCGCTGTCAGCTGGCAAATCCAAGTGTACATCAAATAGTTCTTGATCATTAAAGTTATGAATAGTCAAGATTTCTTGCTCATCACTAGTGCGAGAAAAAGCATACAGGCTTGCTTCTTCATCTATTTTTACCCAATTAAATCCTTTTTCATAGGCTTGGTAGTCATATTTCCAGAAAGCTTCATGTTCTTTATAGAAAGTAGATAATGTTTTCATCATTTGATAGAAAGAATGGTGGATTGGAAATTGTAGCAGTCCCCAGTCCATTTCTGTATATTCGTGCCATTCACGGATATGACCCCATTCATTTCCCATGAAGAGTAATTTCTTTCCAGGATGGGCAAAGTAAAAGCTGTAGTAGACTCGAGCCAGATGGAACTTATCTTCGTAGTCGCCATTCATCTTCTCGATAATGGAGTGCTTCCCATGAACAACTTCGTCGTGCGAAAGTGGCAGTAAGAATTGCTCGTTTTGGTTATAGTACATACCAAAAGTGATTTCATTTGAGTGATATTTTCGATAAATAGCAGGGCGTTCCACGAATTTTAGTGTATCATTCATCCAGCCCAGGTCCCATTTCATATCAAATCCAATACCGCCATCTTCTAGAGGATGTGTGACTTTAGGGAAGCTTGAAGAGTCTTCAGCAATCATCAAGACTCCCTTATAGTCGGTATGGACCATGGCATTGACACGTTTGATAAAGTCAATAGCGGCATGATTTATCTTATCTTCATCTGTTTCACCACGCCAATAGAGGAGATAAGATAGTGCATCAACACGGATGCCATCAAAATGGAAATATTCCAACCAGTATTTTAAATTAGAAAGAAGGAAAGAACGAGTCAGTCCTTTTCCAAGGTCAAAATTAGCAGTCCCCCACTGGTGGTTTTCACGGTCTTGTTCGTAGGAGTATTCGTATAGCCAACTACCATCAAACTGGTAGAGCCCATGAGCATCTTTACAGAAATGAAGTGGTACCCAGTCAAGAATCACTCCGATTCCTGCTTGGTGACATTGGTCAACTAAATACTTAAGTTCATCTGGCTTGCCATAGCGACTAGTTGGACTGTAGTAGCCTGTTACCTGATAGCCCCAAGACGCATCGAGAGGATGCTCGGTAATTGGCAATAATTCAATATGTGTGTAGTTATTTTCCTTGATATGTTCGATGAGAAGTGGAGTAATTTCCTTATAACTATTGAAAGCTTCTACAGGAGCTCCTCCTTCATTCTTATTAGCAAATTTTTGCTTCCACGAACCTAAGTGCACCTCGTAGATGGATACTGGCTGTTCTTTAAAATCATAGTTAACACGATTATACATCCAGAGGTCATCTTTGAATTTATAACGCGAATTGTAGGTTGTAGAGGCAGTGTCTGGACGAACTTGGCTGAAAAATGCATAAGGGTCAGCCTTATATATTTCACGCCCATCGTGTGTGATAATCAGGTATTTATAATATTCAAGGGATTTTAATCCGTCTACATAAAGTTGAAACACACCATCAATTTCACGCTCCATAGAGTGACTGCGTTGCCACTCATTAAAGTTGCCAACTAAGAATACTTCTCTGGCATTTGGGGCATAGACACGAAATTGGGTTCCGATAATTTTGTTTCCTTCTTTTATAATATGAGCACCCATTTTTTCGTAAAGAGTGGTATGCTCACCAGCATTCATATAATATAAATCTAGGTCAGTAAATTCTGTCATAGCAATCTCCATTGCCGAAAAGGAGTGGACTAGGGTCCCACTCCGATTCAGTTTATTTTTTCATCTTATTTCCTAATCACTAATTTCACGGTAGAGCCAGATGTATTTCTCTGCCGAAGCTGTCCAACTAAAATCACGCTTCATAGCTTGTTCAACCATGGCATGCCAGTCATCTGGACGATCATAGTAGGTTTGAAGGGCTAAATCATAGACTTGTCGCATATTGTAAGCGTCACGCCCTCCAAAGCTAAAACCAGTTCCTTCTTTGGTAGACATATTGTATGGTGCTACAGTATCAACCAAGCCACCTGTTTCACGCACTAGAGGGAGTGTTCCGTAATGCATTGAAATCAACTGGCTAATGCCGCATGGTTCAAACATAGAAGGCATGAGGAAAAGATCGCTTGCTGCATAAATTTGGTGGGCAAGTGGTTCATTGTAACCACGGTAGAATGCAAATTTATCAGGATAGGCGTGTTTAAAGTGATTAAAGGCATTTTCAATATCTTCCTCACCATTGCCTAAGATAACAAATTGGACATGGGCTTGAAGAAGATGGCCAAGTACCTCGGTCAAGAGATAGAACCCTTTTTGCCATGTCAAGCGAGAGACGATACCTATCAATAGGACATTCTCATCTTGTGGAAGGGCAAATTGTGCTTGCAAGGCCAGTTTATTAGCCTTTTTACTTTCAATCGTTTCAAGACTATAATTTCTCACAAGGTACTGGTCTGTTTGACTATCCCAACTATCATAGTCGATACCATTGACAATGCCAACCAAGTCATATTTGCGCAACTCTAGTACATGTTGCATGTTTTCGCCGAATTCTTCCGTTAGGATTTCGCGAGCATAAGTTTCAGAAACTGTAGTAACCTTGTCAGCGTATAGGATACCAAGCTTCATGAAGCTGATACATTCATCATGAAAACGTGCAATACCATCCAAATAGTAGCTATAGTCCATGCCAAGCGCTGACCAAAGCGCTTGTTTATGGAAAATTCCCTGAAAAGCCAAGTTATGAATAGTGAATACATGCTTGATATTGCGGAATTCTTCGCGGTAGCTATAGAAAGTACGGCAAAGGAATGGAAGGGCAGCAGTGTGCCAGTCATGTGTGTGCATGACATCCGGGAAGAAATGAAGTGCTTCTAACAGACGACATGTAGCATGTTGGAAATAGCCAAAACGCATGGCATCATCGTCATATCCATATAGTTCATCACGTTCAAAGAAATCGCGGTGCTCAATAAAATAGAATGTTACTCCATCAACAACCTGACTGTAAACATTTGCCATAGATTGGATGTCGCCAGCTCGCACATCAAAACTTGATACGTAATCGAAATCAGAGTGATTATTTACTGCAATTTTTTTGTAGAGTGGTAGAACGACTCGGACATCTAAACCCTGTTTTACCAATTCTTTTGGCAAAGAGCCAATAACATCAGCCAATCCGCCAGTCTTGATGAACGGAAGTCCCTCGGATGCTACAAAGAGAACAGATTTTTTTGTCATGTTAGCTCCTAAATGATTTGGTGTGGTTTCAAGTATGAAGGCGAAGTTTCGCTTCCCTTGATGTCAATTGGGTGAATAATTTTAGTTGCTTTATCGATAATTGCATTTTCAATATTTGCCCCACTCTTGATTGTCACGCCATTGAGAATGATTGAGTTTTTGATAACAACGCCTTCTTCGATGATAACATCGCGGTCAATGACTGAATTTTCGACTTGACCATTGATGTTTGCCCCGTTTGAAATTAGGCTACGTTTGACCTCTGCCAATGGACCATACAAACATGGTGAGCTATCACTTGTTTGGGTATGGATTGGCCAATCATGTTTGAAGAGGAGTTTGCGGGTATCTTGGTCAATCAATTCAATTTGAGTATTGAAGTAGGAAGCAGTCGTATTGATACATGCGACATAATCACGATGTGCATAGCCCATAATCTTGTACTGGTCAACTGTATCACGTAAAATATCTTTTAACCAGTAGAGAGACGACACTTTGTTAGCACGTCTAATCAAGTCGATAAATGTAGTCCGTTTCATAATATAGGCTTCAAGGGAAACGGAACGGTTCTTATATTTACCGTGGTTTTCTTCAAATGCAACAACACGACGGTCTTCGCCAAATTTTAGTGTTTGGCAACCGATGAAATTTTCTTTAGCATCTGAAATATTTTTATAAAGAACGGTAATATCGGCATCCGTTGCGATATGTTCATCCATGACTTTTGAAAAATCCTGGCTATAGATGAAGTAAGATGGAGCAACTAGCACATAATCTTTTGTAGAATTTTCGATGTAGTGGATGTTTTCTGTGAAGGCGTTAATATCATGACGATAGACACTATTTGGGTCTGTTGCGCTATTGAGCAAGCGAAGGGTACCGCGTTTACTGTTGATATTATAGTGTTTGCCTGTACCAACGTGCTGAATTGTTGAACGCATTTCGGCAGGCATGTACACTTGGAATTCTGTAATTCCAGAGTTTGACATATTGGATAGAGCAAAGTCAATTAGGCGATAACGACCTAAGAAACCGAAAGCTTGTACGCCACGGTGCTTCATCACATCACCAAAATGTACATTGTTTCCTTCAATATTTACAATTCCGAGAGTATTTCTTAGCATAGCAGTCCTTTCTTACTTGGTTACATTCTTGTCGATCAAGAGGATATGGTCGATGTCTCCTGTGAGTTTAACTCCGTCAGCAATTTTAATATTTTCAGCGACGATGACGTAGTCAAGCTCAACACCTTCGCCGATAATAGCACCAGGCAGGACGACAGAATTTTTTACGACGGCATCTTGGTTGACCTGTACATCTGTTGAAATAACAGAATGTTCTACTGTACCATCAATAACTGCTCCTTTATCAATATAGGCAGATTTAACAGTTGCAGTCGCACCAATTACTTGAGCTGGTGAGCCCTTGTCTTCGGAATAGATTCTCCAAGAACGGTCGGACAAGTCTAAGTCACCTGCATGGTCAATCAAGTCCATATTAGACTCCCAGAGGCTATTGACAGTACCGACGTCTTTCCAATAGCCACGGAATGGATGGGCAATGAGAGTGCGGCCATCTTCTAAGTATTTCGGAATGATGTCATGCCCAAAATCGTGAGATGAAGTGTCCAATTTGTCATCTTCTTGAAGGTACTTTTTCAAGGTCTTCCAAGTGAAGATATAGATACCCATTGATGCCAAATTGCTCTTAGGATTTTCTGGTTTTTCTTCAAATTCTTCAATACGGTAATCTTCGTCCGTATTCATGATACCAAAACGTGAAGCTTCTTTGATTGGAACTTCGATAACCGCAATCGTGGCATCTGCTTTTTTCTGAATATGTGTATCAAGGAGTTTGTCGTAGTTCATCTTATAGATGTGGTCACCAGACAAAATCAATACGTACTCTGGATCGTGAAGATCAATGAAATCAATGTTCTGTGTAATAGCGTCGGCTGTACCTTTGTAAAGTCCGAAACCTTCGATTTTTTCACTCGGTGGCAATACAAAGACACCAGATCCTTGTACATCAAGCCCCCAACGTTGAGACTGAGCAACGTATGAGTTCAAGAGAACAGGCTCATACTGAGTCAAAACTCCGACAATATCAATACCCGAGTTGGCACAGTTACTGAGAGGAAAGTCAATAATGCGGTACTTTCCGCCAAATGCGACCGCTGGTTTGGCGACTTTTTTTGTCAACCCTTCTAGACGTGTTCCACGTCCACCAGCAAGAATCATAGCTAACATTTTATTTTGAGCCATCTAACCACTCCTTAATATATATGATATGTGTATTATAGCATAAACTATAAAAAAATGAAAGCGTTTCCTTAAAGAAAAATGAATTATTTTCATTTTTCTTTTCAACGTCTTTCATAAATGTATCATAACATATTGTATTTTGTTTGTCTATATAAAATGGTATTTATTTTTGGTCGAATTTTACCTCTTCAAGTAGGTAATTGATAAATTTTTCTCCCATGTCGGACAGCAATGCCTTTTCATGTTGGATATAGACCAATTCAATCTCATCATCAAATTCAAGTGGAATAGATACGATATTATCCCCATTAAGATTTGAATTTAAGATACCAGTCGCAATTGTATAGCCATCCAGACCAATTAAGAGATTAAAGAGGGTGGCTCGGTCGGAAACAACGATCGATTTTTTATGGTGTTCCTGTGCCAAAATCTCTTCGGCAAAGTAGAAGGAGTTATGGATACCTTGCTCATAGCTGAGATAGGGGAAATCCACTAAATCATCAAGAGTGATTGATTTCTTCTGTGCTAAAGGATTTGTCTTGCTGACAAATACGTGTGGTTTCGCAGTAAATAGATGCGTATAAGATAGGCGGTTATCGTCCAAGAGTTTTAGCAAAACATCACGGTTAAAATGGTTGAGGAAGAGGACACCGATTTCTGAACGGAAATTTTTTACGTCATCGATGATTTCCCATGTCCGTGTTTCCCGTAAAAATAGTTCGTAATCTTCTAGGTCTGTTTCTTTCAAAAGGGATACGAAGGCGTTGACCACAAAGGCATAGTGCTGTGAAGACACGCTAAACAGTTGTCGCTTGGCATTTGGATTTTTATAGCGATCTTCCAATAGTTCTGTTTGTTCTACGATTTGACGAGCATAAGAAAGAAATTCCATACCATCTTTTGTCAAAGTAATTCCTTTGGAATTGCGTAGAAAAATCTTGATATCCATCTCTTTTTCCAAGTCACGAACGGCATTGGAAAGGCTGGGTTGGGTAATGAAGAGTTGCTTGGCAGCTTCGTTCATACTGCCAGTTTCTGCGATTTTGATAATATAGTACAATTGTTGAATTCTCATACTTCTATTGTAACATGATTTGACAAATTATTTTAAAAAATGTATAATTCTAACAATTTATCCTTTAATTGAGTCCAGAGAGGCGAAGAAGGGAACGTGATAAATAGGGCAGATTGTGCCTTCTTTTCGTGTAACCTTGCTAGCCAGCAAGGTTTTTTCTCTATATCGACTTTCTTGTTTTCTGTGTTTCATAGAATAGGAGAAAAGATGATTTTAAAAGAACAGATGTTAGTTGTTGACCAAGTCCAACTTGCTCCACGTATATTTGCTATGATCTTGCAGGGTGATATGGTCCAAGATATGAAAATGGGGCAGTTTATCCATATTCGTGTTCCAGATGATTCCATGCTCTTGCGGAGACCAATATCTATTTCCGAGATTGATCGGAATAAGTCTCAATGTCGGATTATTTACCGAGTGGAAGGTCAAGGGACGGAAGTCTTTTCGAAAATGACTGTTGGTCAGTATTTGGATGTCATGGGACCGCTTGGGAAAGGGTTTGAAGTAGACTTTCTCAAAGAAGGTGACCGCATTCTCATCATTGGCGGGGGAATCGGTGTTCCTCCCTTGGTGGAAGTAGCCAAACAGGCGGCGAACCGTGGCGCCAAAGTCACGTCAGTCATTGGCTTTGCCACCAAAGAGGCCGTCATTTTGGAAGAGGAATTAGCCAAGTATGGTCAAGTTTATGTCACAACGGATGATAGTTCCTATGGGCGTAAGGGGAATGTCGCAACGGTCGTTGAAGAGCTGACAAACGAGTTTGCAGCCATTTACTCATGTGGGGCGCCAGCTATGATGAACTATGTTGACCAACGCTTTCAGGAACATCCTCATGCCTACATTTCACTGGAGGCTAGGATGGCTTGTGGGATGGGGGCGTGCTATGCCTGTGTTGTCAAACCCAAAGAGGGACAAGAACACGAGAACAAGCGTGTCTGCAAGGAAGGTCCAGTCTTTGCGACTGCTAGTCTGATTTTATAGGAGGTTGAGATGAAGAAACGATTAGCCATTTCCTTGCCAGGCTTGGACTTGAAAAATCCCATCATTCCAGCCTCTGGCTGCTTCGGTTTTGGTCAGGAGTATGCAGATTATTATGACCTTAACCAGCTTGGATCCATTATGATTAAGGCGACTACCCGTCATCCTCGTTATGGCAATGCGACTCCCCGTGTAGCCGAGACACCAGCAGGTATGCTCAATGCCATTGGACTTCAAAATCCAGGCGTTGATGTAGTCTTATCCGAAAAATTACCATGGTTGGAACAGCATTTTCCAGACTTGCCTATCATTGCCAATGTGGCTGGTTTTTCCAATGAAGAATATGCCTATGTGTCAGGGAAAATTTCAAAGGCTCCAAATGTAAAAGCAATTGAACTAAATATTTCCTGTCCCAATGTGGACCACGGAAATAATGGTCTTTTGATTGGACAGGTGCCAGAATTAGCCTATCAAGCAGTAAAAGCAGCAGTCGAAGCCTCATCTGTACCTGTTTACGTTAAGTTGACACCAAGTGTGGCAGACATAACCCTGTTGGCCAAGGCTGCTGAGGATGCTGGAGCGACTGGCTTGACGATGATAAATACTTTGGTTGGTATGCGATTTAATCTCAAAACTCGACAGCCAATCTTGGCAAATGGTACAGGAGGAATGTCAGGTCCAGCAGTTTTTCCGGTTGCTCTCAAACTCATTCGTCAGGTTGCTCAGATGATTGATTTACCAATTATTGGTATGGGTGGTGTGGATACGGCGGACAAGGCTATAGAGATGATGGTTGCAGGAGCTTCAGCTGTAGGGGTAGGAACAGCCAACTTTACAGACCCATTTGCCTGTCCAACTATTATCAAGGATTTACCAAAACGTATGGATGTTTATGGGATTGACACATTAGAAAATTTACGCCAAGAAGTTAGACATAGCTTGGGTAAGCGTTGACAAAGGTAAAATAAAAGAGTAATATAAAAGAAACTAACTCCTTTAACTATGTCCAGAGAGGCTGGGAAGGTGTCATGTAATAGGCTTGAAAGGTGATTTTCAAGCTGAATTCGTGCACATCCCTGACCGATTTGGCAGGGATTTTTGTGTAAATGAAAGGATTTTATGAAAGAAACAAGACCAATTATTGCCCTTGATTTTGCAGGAAGAGAAGAGGTTGAAGCTTTCCTAAACGAGTTTCCAGCTCAGGAAAAGCTTTATGTGAAAGTAGGAATGGAACTCTACTATGCGGAAGGACCCAGCATTATTTCTTATCTGAAAGATTGCGGACACAGCATTTTCCTAGATTTAAAATTGCACGACATTCCAAATACCGTTGAGTCTACTATGAGGGTCTTGGCCAAGCTAGGTGTGGATATGACCAATGTCCATGCAGCAGGCGGAGTGGAAATGATGCAGGCTGCTCGCAGAGGATTGGGTTCGGACGCTGTGTTGATTGCTGTTACACAGTTGACGTCAACTTCCGAAGAACAAATGCGCAGTGACCAAAATATCCAGACTAGTTTGCAGGAAGCGGTTGTTCATTATGCTCAAAGAGCACAAGAAGCTGGTCTTGATGGGGTGGTTTGTTCAGCGCATGAGGTGGCTTTGATTAAAGATGCCACAAGTTCTGATTTTGTGTGCCTGACACCTGGAATTCGGCCAAGTGGTGGAGAAATCGGTGATCAAAAACGAGTCATGACACCAGCAGATGCCGCTCGAATCGGTAGTGATTATATTGTGGTTGGTCGTCCCATTACCAAAGCAAAAGATCCTTATCAGGCCTATCTGGCTATTAAAGAGGAGTGGAATCGTGGATGAGGTTTATCAGGTTATCATCGATAGACCTCTCGGGTATATTGATAAATTTGGCAACCAGTACCCTATCAATTACGGCTATGTTCCAAATCTATTGGCTGGAGATGGTGAAGAGCAAGATGTTTACATCATTTCCAAAGCTGTTCGGCAGTCTTTGACAGCTTTCGAGGGGAAATTGGTCGCGATTATCCATCGCAGAGATGATGTTGAGGATAAGTGGGTTCTGACAGGTCTTGATGAAAAACTTACCGTGACAGAAATAAAAGAGAAAACCAATTTCATTGAACAGTATTTTGATTCATGGATTGAAATGGTGGACTAGGAGAAGTCTGTAAGAATTCGACAGGGGATAAATATAGTTTTTTGTAGGGTTCATAGATTGAACCAATACTTTAGGAGTGACAGGCTATTCGGCGGGATGGTCATGTTGGAATGGTACGCATTTAGAAGGAGGTCTATTATGACACTAGCAACAGAAATCGCATCACACTTATTGGATATTAAGGCAGTTCATCTGCGTCCTGAAAAGCCGTTTACATGGGCATCAGGTATCAAATCCCCTATCTATACAGATAATCGTATTACACTATCTTATCCTGAAACTCGAAATCTGATTGAAGATGGCTTTGTCCAACGTATTGAAGAGGAATTTCCTGAGGTTGAGGTGATTGCCGGAACGGCCACAGCAGGTATTCCCCATGGTGCTATCATTGCAGATCGGATGAATTTGCCATTTGCTTATATCCGTAGCAAGCCAAAAGACCATGGTGCAGGGAATCAATTAGAGGGGCGCATCGTCAAGGGACAAAAAATGGTTGTCGTTGAAGACTTGATTTCAACTGGAGGGTCTGTTCTAGATGCCGTAGCAGCAGCTGAGCGTGAAGGCGCTGACGTTATTGGTGTTGTGGCAATCTTTACTTATGAATTGCCAAAGGCAGATCGTAATTTTGACAATGCTGGCGTGAAATTGGTGACGCTCAGCAATTATTCAGAATTAATCAAAGTCGCAAAAGTACAGGGATATATTAATGCAGATGGTTTGAATCTGCTTAAAAAGTTCCGTCAAAATCAAGAAACTTGGCAGGAAGACTAGATTTAAAACGAGCCCACGCACGATTTCTGGGAACTTATCCTGTAAAATGGTATAATAGTCTCTAACGTATTTTGAGAATACAATAATTGACCGTATGAGGAGAAGAACATGATTTCAGTTATCGTGCCTTGTTTTAATGAAGAAGAGGCAATTCCCTATTTTTACGATGCTATGGAGAAAGTTCGTAAGGAGATGGGGGAACAATTTGAGTATATTTTTGTCAATGATGGTTCAAAGGATAGGACATTAACGGTTTTACGCCAATTGTCTGGTCAAGACCGAGCTGTTCGCTATCTTTCCTTTTCAAGGAATTTCGGGAAAGAAGCTGCTCTCTATGCAGGTCTACAAGCTGCGCAAGGTGAGCTAGTGACTGTCATGGATGTTGATTTACAAGATCCACCTGAAATGTTGATGGAAATGAAGGCTATGTTGGATGGAAATCCAGATTTAGATTGCGTTGGAACCCGTCGTGTCAGTCGTGATGGTGAGCCACCGATTCGAAGCTTTTTTGCAAAATTATTCTACAAATTGATGAATAAAATCAGCCAGGTCGAGGTAGTAGACGGTGCCCGTGATTTCCGTCTCATGCGTCGTCACATGGTGGGTGCTATTCTATCTGTGTCTGAATACAATCGCTTTTCAAAAGGCATTTTTGCTTGGGTTGGATTCGAGACAGAATACTTGCCATATGAAAATGTTGAGAGGGTCGCTGGTGAAACTAGTTGGTCTTTCTGGAAATTGCTTTCTTATTCTATTGAAGGAATCATCAATTTTTCAGATACACCTTTGAATATTGCTTCCTATACAGGTTTCTTCACCTTCCTGTTGTCGCTAGTTCTAATGGTTTTTGTGGTTTTCAAAACCTTGGTGTTCGGAGATCCTACAATTGGCTGGCCGTCGACTATTTGTATCATCCTATTTTTGGGAGGTCTGCAGTTGATGACCATTGGTATTCTCGGTAAATATTTGGCAAAAGTTTTCTTGGAAACGAAGAAACGTCCGATTTATATTGTTAAAGAGAAAAGTTCAAACTAGGAGCAGTTTATGGAACATTCAGCTTGGCACGAATTGATAAAGGCGCAGTTGCCAGAGCATTATTTTTGTAAAATCAATCAGTTTTTAGATCATGTTTATGCTGGTGGAACCATTTATCCGCCTCGTGAGAAGGTATTTGCTGCCATTCAAACAACGGATTTGGAAGAGGTTAAAGTGGTTATTTTGGGACAGGATCCCTATCACGGACCTGGTCAGGCACAGGGCTTGTCATTTTCTGTTCCGAACTCGGTACCAGCTCCGCCATCTCTTCAAAACATTTTAAAAGAATTGACGGATGATATTGGCGTCAAACAAGATCATGATTTGACAGCATGGGCGGAACAAGGTGTTCTTTTGCTCAATGCTTGTTTAACTGTTCCAGCAGGTCAGGCCAATGGACATGCAGGGCAAATTTGGGAGCCTTTTACGGACGCTGTTATTAAGGTGGTCAATAGCTTAGACCAGCCTGTCGTCTATATTCTTTGGGGTGCTTATGCCCGCAAGAAAAAGGCGTTGATAACCAATCTAAAACATCTGGTTATCGAATCTGCTCATCCAAGCCCTCTTTCAGCCTATCGAGGTTTCTTTGGCAGCAAGCCCTTCTCACAAGCAAATGCCTACTTGACTTCACAAGGCAGAACAGGAATTGATTGGCTTCGATAGTAGATGGTAATGGCTTTGGTACTACAAAGGAGAATATGAATGTTATTAGTGAAAAATGGTCGAGTGTTGGATCCGCAATCCGGTTTAGACAAGGTTTGCGACATCTTGATGGACGGAAGTAAGATTGTTAAGATCGCGGAGTCGATTTCTGCTGACGTTGAACAGGTGATTGATGCGACAGGATTAGTCGTTGCTCCTGGTTTGGTCGATGTTCATGTGCATTTTCGGGAGCCTGGTCAGACCCATAAAGAAGATATTCATACAGGAGCTCTTTCTGCAGCAGCGGGTGGTTTTACTTCTGTTGTCATGATGGCTAATACCAATCCGACGATTTCAAATGTTGAAACCTTAAAAGAAGTATTGGATTCCGCTAAAAAAGAGGCTATTCACATTTATAGTGTGGCAACCATTACAGATCATTTCGATGGGCAAAACCTGACCGATTTTCCTGCTTTGCTAGAAGCTGGAGCGGTGGCCTTTTCGGACGACGGTATTCCTTTGACAAATGCTGGCGTGGTTAGAAAAGCTATGAAATTAGCCAAAGAGCAGGGCTGTCTCATCAGTCTGCATGAAGAAGACCCTGACCTGAATGGTGTCTTGGGATTAAACGAGCAAGTAGCTGAAAAACATTTTCATGTTTGTGGAGCAACTGGCGTAGCAGAATACAGCATGGTCGCTCGCGATGTCATGATTGCCTATGAAACGGGTGCGCGTGTTCATATCCAGCATCTATCCAAAGCCGAGTCGGTCAAGGTGGTTGAATTTGTTCAAGGTCTCGGAGCAAACGTCACGGCAGAAGTAGCACCCCAACATTTTTCACGAACTGAGGACTTACTTCTAACAAAAGGTGCCAATGCTAAGATGAACCCACCACTACGATTAGAAAGTGATCGCTTGGCTGTAATTGACGGGTTGAAATCTGGTGTTATCTCTGTCATTGCGACGGATCATGCTCCTCATCACGCAGATGAGAAAAATGTAGAAGATCTCACAAAGGCCCCATCAGGAATGACAGGCTTGGAAACCTCGCTTTCACTTGGTTTGACGCATCTGGTGGAAGAAGGGCATCTGACACTCGTGCAATTGCTGGAGAAAATGACGATTAATCCAGCCAAGCTCTATGGCCTTGATGCTGGCTATCTTGCTGAAAATGGCCCAGCTGACCTTGTTATTTTTGAACCAAATGCAAATCGGTTGGTCACAGCGGATTTTGCCTCGAAGTCTGCAAATTCTCCGTTTGTTGGTGATAGTCTGAAAGGACAGGTCCTTTACACCATTGCAAATGGACAAATAGTATTTGGTAAATAGGAAAAGAGCGGATTAGATAGCTAATTCGCTTATTTCGAACCTTTTTGACATGTAAGCGATTTTAATGTTTTTGTTTTTTGTTAAAAAGTGTATAATAGGGATATAAAAAATGCCGAAGAAAGGTCTATTTATGAAAAATAAAAAAATCTTGTTGCCTGTAATGTCTACACTCTTGTTGGCTCCATTTGTTTTAGCTCAACAAGTACAAGCTGCTGAGACAACAACTGCAGCTACCACAACCAATCAGCCAGCAACGACTGATGCAACTGCTACGGTACCAGCAACGTCAGTTGAAAACGTAGCAACGGAGGAAACTGTTGTCCCTGTTGCGGAAGAAACAGTAGAGGCAGTCATTATCCACACAAACGACGTTCACGGTCGCATTCTTGAAGAAAAGAATGTCATCGGTGACGCAAAGGCTGCGGCAGTCATTGAAGAAGAACGTGCCAAAGTAGAGAATACAATTGTAGTAGATGCTGGTGATGCCTTCCAAGGACTTCCAATTTCCAACTCTACAAAAGGTGAAGACCGCGCCAATATCATGAACCAAGTCGGCTATGATGCAATGGCTGTTGGTAACCATGAATTTGACTTTGGGATGGATCAAGCAATCAAGTACAAGGAAACCTTGAACTTCCCGCTATTGAGTGCTAACACTTACGTTAATGGCGCTCGTGTTTTTGAAGCTTCAACTATCGTCGATAAAACTCCAACTGTTGTAGGTGATGAATTTGTAGTTATCGGTGTAACAACACCTGAAACTGCTACAAAAACCCATCCGAAAAATGTTGAGGGAGTAACATTTACCGACCCAGTCACAGAAGTCAATAAAGTGATTGACGAAGTGGAAGCACGTGCTCTAGCAGATAACCGTGTTTACAAGAACTATATCATTCTAGCTCACCTAGGTGTCGATTCTACAACACCTGTTGAATGGAGAGGCTCAACTCTTGCTGAAGCACTTTCTAAAAATAGTAAATTAGCTGGTAAACGTGTTATTGTTATCGACGGTCATTCCCACACGGTAGAAGCTACTACCTATGGGGATAATGTTACTTATAATCAAACAGGCTCTTACTTGAACAATATCGGTAAAGTAACCTTGAAATCCGATAAATTATTGGGTGAAGCTAGTTTGATTTCTGCCGCGGATACTAAAAATGTGACGCCAAATGCTAAAATTGCAGCCTTGGTTGATGAAATTAAAGCAAAATATGAAGCTGAAAATGCTCAAGTAGTTATTGAAAATAACCCAGTGGAATTAAACGGAGACCGCTCAAACGTGCGTGTTCGTGAAACCAACTTGGGGAATGCAGTGACGGATGCAATCTATGCCTATGGTCAAACAGGATTTTCAAACAAAACTAGCCTTGCTGTGACTAATGGTGGTGGTCTACGTGCAACAATTGCTAAAGATCAGCCTGTTACAAAAGGTGATATTATTGCAGTTTTACCATTTGGTAACATTGTTTCTCAAATCACTGTGACTGGTCAGCAAATTTATGATATGTTTACCAAGTCTTTATCATCTACTTTGCAAGTGAATCCAGAAACTGGCGAGATGCTTTTAGATGAAAATGGTATGCCACTCTTTGAAGCTAGTGGTGGATTCCTACACATTTCAGGAGCAAATGTATTCTACGATCCAACTCTTCCTGTAGAAGAACGTGTTCTTCTTATCGGTATTCTTAATCCAGAGACTGGCGAATATGACGCCTTGGATCTTGAAAAAAACTACTATTTAGCAACAAATGACTTCCTTGCTGCTGGTGGTGATGGCTACACAATGCTTGGTGGAGCACGTGAAGAAGGTCCTTCAATGGACAGCGTCTTTGCTGAATACCTAAAGACAGCTGACTTATCAGCTTATGAGGTTGTCAACCCATATTCACGTATCATTCCTGTAAATTCAAGCATTGATACGGATGAAGATGGCTACCCAGACTTTATCGAAATTTTATTGGATACTGATCCAGGAAATCCAGCATCAAATCCAGAAACTGTTCCAGCCGAAAATATAGATTCACCATCTAATCAAGTACAAAATACTTCAGCAACGGACAAGAAGGTCCCAGTTGATTCTCCGAAAGTAGGAGATAAAAAACCAGAAGTAGCAAGTCCAGCAAAAACTACAAAAGCAGGAGTCTTGCCAAATACTGGTGACCAGATGAATCTGACGCTCAGCCTATTTGGACTTGGTCTTGCTGGACTTGCAGTGACCGTTCGTCGCCGTAAAACAAACTAATAGAATGGCAGAAACAGGGTCTTAGGGCTCTGTTTTTGACTGGAGGAAATATGCAAACTGTATTTAACTATCAAAAAGAAGGGAGTCGTGAGCAGATTAGTTCTTACGTTCTGCTCAGCAACTCCCCGCGTCGTAAACAATTATTGGGATTTTTACAACCACAAATCGCATCAGTTGAAGTGGATGAGCGTGGTATCGAAGAACATTTTATGAAACAATTCGCTACAGATGATTTTCTCACTCGAGCTGCAAAAACTTGTTGTGAAATTTCCAAAGCCAAATCGGACATGGATTTGGTAACTGGTCATCTCTACATTTCTGCGGATACAATCGTCGTGTCAGATGGGCAAATTTTTAACAAGCCTCAAGATTTGACAGAAGCTGAAACCATGTTACGTTCCTATTTTGGAAAGAGTCATCACGTTGTAACGTCTGTCTGCCTACGGACAAGTCACTCACTGGATGTTTTTTATACGGTTGCACAGATTGATTTTGTCGACTATTATCCAGCCCTTGAAGAGGTTATTCAATCATATATCCGTGAAAAACAGCCACTCGACAAGGCAGGTGCCTACGGTATTCAGGAGCTTGACCCACGCTTTATAGCAGGTATTTCTGGGGATATTCACACCATTATTGGTCTACCTGTAGCCGAAGTTTCCCACAGGATTTTTGGGAGTGGGAAAAAAGAGTTCGTCAAACAAGTCTTTATTTCTAGTTGTTGAGCTGAAACAGTCTATTCCCAGACTGTTTCACTCCCACCCCCGCACAGCTCAAACTGTCTGGGAGACAGTTTGAGGTTGGAGATAGAGCGAACTTTGTTCGCAACAGTCGTAACGGTCAGATTTGGAGTGTGAAACGCGAATTGCTGAGATTTGCTTTGCAAATCTTATCTCCAACCTTTAACAGTCCACTGGACTGTTAAAGCCAATCAACCACTGCGCTGAGATGCTGACACTAACCTTATTAAGTGATGCTATAATTTAGCTCAGCAGAAAAATAGCAGAGCTCAATAGCTAGTTTGTGGTATAATAGTGGTCGAAAAGGAGAGTTTATGACCGTCGACATTGAAAGATACAAGCAATTGGCCCAGCAGAAGCAAGGAGAACATCGAAAATTTCTAGCAAATTTGAAGAAAAAAACACCTAAAAATTTGGATAGAATTGTTCAAGATATTCATGCCGAAGTATTTTCTGAAATCGACTGTACAGAGTGTGCCAACTGTTGTAAAACGTTGGGACCGCTCTTTACAGAAGCAGATATTACCCGAATTGCCAAGCATTTGCGCATGAAACTTCCAGTTTTTGAGGACATGTACTTGCGTGTGGATGAGGACGGAGATAAGGTATTTCAATCCATGCCCTGTCCCTTCCTTGGAGGCGATAATCTATGTAGTATCTATGATGCTCGTCCCAAAGCCTGTCGAGAATTTCCGCATACTGACCGCAAGAAGATTTATCAAATCAACAATTTAACAATAAAAAATACTCTGATTTGTCCCGCAGCCTATCTCTTTGTCGAAAAGTTACGGGAGAGAATTTAAGAGGAACAAGTAAGACAAAATATTGATTTTCTGCTATAATAATAAAAAACCAAGCCGTTTTTACGGCTTTTTTCAATGAAGTAAGATGAAGGAGTATCCTATGGCAATAATCCAATGGTAAAGTGTTGGCTTATGAAATGTCATGGTAATCGAAATTTTGGTGCCTATTTGGTGCCTAGATGAAAAATAAAGGCAGCAAGTGCCTCAAACCCTTGCTACGAAAGGAATTTTATTAAATGGCAACAATTCAATGGTTTCCGGGCCATATGTCCAAGGCTCGCAGGCAGGTGCAGGAGAACATCAAGCACGTTGATTTCGTGACTATTTTGGTCGATGCCCGCCTGCCCCTATCCAGCCAAAACCCCATGCTGACCAAGATTGTCGGCGACAAGCCCAAGCTCATGATTCTCAACAAGGTCGATTTGGCAGACCCTGTTCGTACCAAAGAATGGCAGAGCTACTTTGAAGGTCAAGGCATTCGTACCCTTGCTATCAACTCAAAAGAGCAAGCGACGGTGAAAAAAGTGACCGACGCAGCCAAGAGTCTGATGAAAGACAAGATTGAACGCCTCCGCGAAAGAGGGATTCAAAAGGAGACCTTGCGAACCATGATTATCGGTATTCCAAACGCTGGAAAATCCACCCTCATGAACCGTCTGGCTGGAAAGAAAATCGCCGTTGTCGGTAACAAACCAGGTGTGACCAAAGGTCAACAGTGGCTCAAGTCAAACAAGGACCTTGAAATCCTTGATACACCAGGTATTCTCTGGCCTAAGTTTGAGGATCAGGAAGTTGGACTTAAGTTGGCTCTGACTGGTGCGATTAAGGACCAACTCTTGCCTATGGACGAGGTCACTATTTTTGGTTTGGACTATTTCAAGGTGCATTACCCAGAACGCTTGCAAGAGCGGTTCAAGGGCATGGATTTGGAGCAGGAAACGCCTGAACTCATTATGGACTGGACCAAGAAATTGGGCTTCCGTGATGATTATGACCGTTTTTACAACCTCTTTGTCAAGGATGTTCGGGACGGGCGTTTGGGCACTTATACATTGGACAGGGTGAGTGACTTAGATGGCAACGATTAAGGAAGTGACTGCTCTGCTGGCTCAGGTAGACAGTCTTGACAGTCCTGTCTGGTCGGACTTAGCTCAGGACGTGCGAGCAGGGGTCCATGCTGCTATCAAGAAACGCCGTAAGGAGCTAGAAAATGAAGCAGCAGAAGATGCTCGCTTAGAAGCTATGCTATGCTACGAAAAAGCCCTTTATGAAAATGGGGTAGAGTTAATCGCTGGTATAGACGAAGTCGGCCGGGGGCCTCTAGCAGGTCCTGTGGTGGCAGCGGCGGTTATCTTGCCCAAAGGGTGCAAAATCCGCTACCTCAACGACTCCAAGAAAATCCCCAAGTCCAAGCACGAAGCTATCTATCAAGAAGTCATGGAGAGAGCAGTGGCAGTCGGTGTGGGCGTCAAAGACGCAGCTGTCATCGACCAGGTCAACATCTACGAGGCGACCAAGTTAGCTATGTTAGAGGCTTTGGGACAGTTGAGCCGAGAGCCTGAACATCTCTTGATAGATGCAATGAAGTTGAATACCTCCATACCGCAAACCTCTATCATCAAGGGGGATGCCAACAGTCTGTCTATCGCAGCTGCCTCTATCGTGGCCAAGGTGACGCGGGACAAGATGATGGCGGATTACGCCAAGGAGTTCTCAGACTACGGCTTCGCCAAAAATGCAGGCTATGGAACGGCAGAGCACTTGGAAGGCTTGAACAAGCTAGGCATCACGCCCATTCACCGCAAGACCTTTGAGCCCATTAAGTCTATGGTAACAGGAGGACATACGTCGTGACATTCTTTTTCTGGTTATTTTTAGCAGCTATCGGTCTGTTTGCTCTCGTCTATTTCTGGGAGCGGCGGTCGATTTTTATCTCACTGTTTGCCTTGAATATCCTCGTCTGGGCCTTGGCATGGATTATCTCAACAGGCATTCTCGAAAACAATGAAATCTTGCGTTTGCTGGCTATAGCCATGGCGATGGTGCTCTATTTAGCCTTGTTAAGTGGTCCATTTGTCTTGCTTTTCACACTTTATCTGAATGGCTTTCAGATTTTGAAGAGAGAAGGGGTTCGCTTCCATAATTTCCTATCCATGGGACTGGCGGTTGCCCTGACTTACTATCTCTTCATCGCTCCCTTTGTGGTTCAATCCCTTTCAGGCATCAGCTTTTTCATCATGCTGTTCCTCTACGTTAGTTTTTTGGTGTCCTATGCGATTATCATCAGCATGCTCTATACCACGTCTAGCTTTGTCAATTTGGTCAATCTCTTCCCAGGCAAGCTTGATTATGTGGTGGTCTTAGGTGCGGGCTTGATTGGTGACAAGGTAACGCCACTTTTGGCTTCGCGGATTGAAAAAGGCATAGCGATCTACAAGAAACATCCTGGCAGCAAGCTCATCATGTCAGGTGGACAGGGACCTGATGAACTCTTGGCAGAGGGGCAGGCCATGGCTAATTATGCCATGGAACAGGGTATTCCTGTGGAAGATATTGTGATAGAAAACCAATCAACCAATACCGAGGAAAACTTGAAATTTTCCTATGCCCTGATGAAACCTGGCAGTCGATTTGCCCTTGTAACCAATTACTATCACGTTTTCAGAGCTCTGCTATTGGCACGACAATTGAAAATCAAGTGTATCGGCTACGGTGCAAAAACCAAATTTTACTTTAGCCTTAATGCTTTCATTCGGGAATTTGTTGGCTATGTGGTCATGAGTCGAAAGGCGCATTTGGTATTTTTGAGCATCGTGTCAGTCCTTTATCTGATTGGAATGATTATCAGTTTAATGCATTAGGAGGAAAAATGAGATTTTTTATACGATTTAAAGACTTGATTTGGGCCTATCTCCTTCCAATATTATTTTTGGGGCACTTTATTATCTTTCCAACTGTTGGGATTGATACAGAAAATGCAATTCTTCATTATGACTATTTGTTATTTTCTTGGGAAACAATAGGACGGATTGGTCTAGTTGGTTTGAAAAAACTCTTTTTTCCAACAGGATATTCTCCAATTTTAAATAACCTAATAATGATAATAGGGCTGGGTTTCTTTTTGTACTTTGTAAGTAAAAAATTAAAAGTTCATCTTATTATATTTTCTCTAACTTTCTTATCCTTGCCGATTACTTATTTTCAGATTTATTTTCAATTACAAAATGCAGAAGTGGTTTTTACCTGTTTATTGGTAGTTTTATCTGCTTATTATTTTTCAACATCAACCAACTGGTATACTTGGTTGATTCCGATTTTAATATTTGGATTCGCCATTAGTGTTTACCAATCTTTTCTGGACTTTATAATCGCTAGCACTTCTTATTTTTTACTACAAAATAAGGATACATTGAAACCACGGTTAGTTATATTGAAACTCTTTTTAGCACCTTGTTTTAGTTTGGGGGTGTATTGGTTACTTAACCACTTATTCAATCAACAAAATGGAAATAGTGATTACCTTCATATTTTGTTTTTAAGTAAAGTATCTCTATTGGCGATTGTTATCATAGTTTTTGTTACTATTTATTTTTTATTTGAATTATTTTCGAAAAAGATAGATATGAGCAGTTTTTTTCTTAAATCTGCATTTTATTGTTCACCTTTCTTAACTTTAGCTGCTGTAGGAAATTTGCAATACCGTGCTTTATTTCCTACGTTTCCATTTGTAGTAGGTATTATCTTTTCGTCAATTTATTATGGTAAAAAGAAAAAGCTAAAACATTTCATAGAATTATCCTTGATTACTTTCACAATGATTACAGTCTTTTTGGTATATCAGAATTACCGTCAGTATCAAGACGATCGCAACTTGGCTCAAACAATTAAGAAAGCAATTCCAAACTCTGACTATCGTGTGCAATTTATTGGTAAGTATCAAGGAAATCGAATTCCATTTATTATTGCTGGAGAACCAGTTGGTAAGAGTTTCTTTTGGTGGGATCCTTTACCAAGTCAAGGACGAAGTGATAACTTTTTAAAGTTAGAAGGTGTGAACTATATTCCTTCAACAATAGAAGAGAATCAAGAAATCAGTCAACAATCTATATCGTTTTATACCAATCCAAATACAAGTTGGATACAATTGGATGACGTAAAAAAAGTAGTGTATATTATTTTTGAATAGTTAGTATTATGATGAATCGAATTCAGTTTGTATACTAAGGTATTCTAATAGCAGTAGAAAAACGCATAAAACTATACGTTTCACTTATAACGATGGTTTTATGCGTTTTATTTTTTGTTTATACTGATACTCAGTTAAGTTCAAAAATAGCAAGCGTAAATTATTTATAATACGCAAAACTGTTCTATTTATGTTCGAGTTACGAATCATTAATTTTAAGCATGTTGTTTTCTTTTGAAAAAATTCAAAATCGAAACCATCTACATCTACTTTTATTGGTAGATAGCTATTTTTGATTTTAAATGAGTATGAATCACCTGCTCAAGAAATTTCAAAAGTAGCCAAGTATCAATAATCTGTGAACTCGTAACATAGGTCACAACATAAAGTAGACAATGGCGATATACTGAAGTGCTGAAGCCAGTAGGATAAAGAGATGCCAAATCATGTGGAAGTAAGGCTTTTTCTTGGCGTAGAAGAGGGCTCCAATAGTATAAGATAAACCACCAGCTAGCATCAAAATTCCGAAAACAAGTCCAGTCTTTTGCAGAATAGCTGGCAAGATAAAGACAACCAACCATCCCATAAAGAGATAGAGGAAAAGGCTGAATTTTTCATTGATTTTTTTAGCAAATATTTTGTAGAGAATACCGAAAATGGTCAATCCCCATTGCAAACCAACAATTAGATATCCCAACCAGCCACCGACCAAGGAAAGTGCTACAGGTGTGTAACTTCCAGCGATAGCAATGTAAATCATGCTGTGGTCGATAATCCTTAGGATGTATTTGTGAGTAGAAGCATAAGGCATGGAGTGGTAGATGGAGGAGGATAGGAACATGAGAAATAGGCTGATGACAAAGATGGACATGCCGACCACAGCGGTCACGTTATAATCTTGAAAAGAATGGATAGCAGTAATGGGGAGTAAGACCAACATAAGCAAGGCACCGACTGCATGGGTGACAGTATTTGCGACTTCTTCGCCAAAAGACAATTTCAGGCTTAATTTCAAACTAGGATTCATGGTGACTCCTTTCTAACTCCATGGTGAGTTGACGGGTTTTGTAATATAGTTTAACAGACTGGCAGGCATAACGAATGATGTCAGGCGTTTCATCGCTCTCCTCATTTCGCATGCAGTCAACAAAATGATTGTATAAGGTTTCAGAGTTGTTCGAGTGGAGAAGAAGATTTAAGGTCTGACTGATTTCTTGAATAGAAAAGACATTTTTTAAGATAGTCAAGGCAATCAAGCGGGCAACTTGCTGTTTTTGATATTTTTTCTTAATTGGTTTTTCAAGCTGTTTATGTTTGACGTAGTTGTTTATCATAGAGGCCGTCAAACTTTTTTGTTCCAATAGCTCTGATGAAGTGGTCGTCTGATTAACATACAGCAGAACTTGGTCTAAATATAAATCTAAATCAGGTAATTTATGCCAGTAGGGAATAGTTTGTTTCATGATTATCTACTTTCTTTTATCTAGTATCCATAACTAGATTATATAATTTTTAAAAAATAAAGTAAAGAAAAAGGGTACTTCCTTTCCGAAATACCCTCATTTCACAATCAATCCGTCCCAAGCATCCATGCCACCTGCAATATCATTTGCCTTATATCCCTTAGATGACATGATTTCTCTGGCCAGCTTGCTACGTTTTCCGCTCTTACAGATGAGGAGATAGTGTTGGTCGACTGGTCCATCAAATGTGGCAATCCGATCCATGGGACAATTAATAGCACCATCAATATGACCAGCTGAATATTCTTCTGGGTCACGAACGTCTAGTAATTGCACCGATTCAGTTTGTATCAACCCAAGCAATTCTGCAGTAGTCAAAGTTATAGTTTGTTCATGTTTTTCTTGCATGATTCCCTCTTTCGTTGGTTTAAATTAATAAGAACAATACCAAATCTTAGCTGGACTTGTCAAGAAGGATTGACTTTTAGAATGAGAAATCCTATGATTAGTAGTAAGAATAAAAAAAGGAGTAAATATATGCCTACAGAAAAAGAAAAGATGATAGCTGGGCAATGTTATATGGCGGCAGATGCTGAATTGAGAGAGATGCGAACCTTTGCCCGCCAACAGATGAAAAAATTTAACGAAGAATTAGATGGTCAAGCCCGTTCGGAGCAATTGAAAAATTGGTTTGGAGCTACAGGTGAGCGGATTTACATGGAGCCAAATTTCTACTGCGATTACGGAAGTAACATTCATGTCGGAGAGGATTTCTATGCTAATTTTAACTGTACTATGCTTGATGTCTGTCCGATACGAATTGGGAAAAATGCCATGCTCGGTCCCAATGTGCAATTGTTGACACCCTTGCATCCCTTGGACCCTGACGAACGCAATTCTGGTTTGGAGTACGGGGCTCCAATTACCATTGGAGATAACTTCTGGGCTGGTGGCGGTGCCATTATCTTACCAGGTGTGACCTTGGGCGATAATGTGGTTGTTGGAGCAGGAGCAGTTGTGACCAAATCTTTTGGTGATAATGTTGTTTTAGCGGGTAATCCTGCGCGTGTGATAAAAGAAATACCTCAAAAATAATTCTTCCATTTGGGAGAATTTTTTCTTTCCCTTGCGAATAATAATAGTGAGGTGAAGAAAATGAATAATTTTGAATTGTTTAAATGGAAAAAAGCAGGCTTGACCAATCTTAACATTAATAAAGTTTTGGCCTATCAAGAAAAACACGGTAAAAAATTGACTTTACGCAATGTTGCTGTAGTGTCTGAATGTAAAAATCCAGTGCTATTTATGGAAAATTATAAGAATCTAGATACAAAAGCCTGTCGCGAGGAATTTAACAAGTATCCTTCCTTTTCAATTTTGGATGAGGTCTATCCTTTGGCTCTCAAGCAGATTTACAATCCGCCTGTACTTTTGTTTTATCAAGGGGATTTAGAATTGCTGGAAAAATCAAAGCTAGCAGTTGTTGGAACTCGAAATGCCAGTAAAAATGGAGTTCAGTCAGTTCAGAAGATTATCAAAGAACTCAACAATCGCTTTGTCATTGTTAGTGGTTTAGCGAGAGGAATCGACACTGCAGCACACATCGCCAGTTTGAAAAATGGAGGCCGAACCATTGCTGTAATTGGATCAGGTTTGGATAAGGTCTATCCCAAAGAAAACAAGGACTTGCAGACCTACATTGGCAAACACCATCTGGTACTGACAGAGTATGAACCGGGTGCCCAGCCACTCAAATACCATTTCCCAGAACGGAATCGGATCATTGCTGGTTTGGTAGAAGGGTTAGTGGTTTGCGAGGCAAAATTGCGGTCTGGTAGCTTGATTACTTGCGAACGTGCCTTGGAAGAAGGAAGAGAAGTTTATGCCATTCCGGGTTCTATTTTAGATGGAAAATCAGATGGCTGTCATCATTTGATTCAAGAGGGGGCAAAGTGCATTACATCGGGCTTGGATATCCTTTCGGACTATCAATTATAAAATAAGTTTTCCTATAGGAAAATAAAAATCTTGACACTGATTAAAAAATAGTATATTCTTTGTGAGGTTAAAAATAATTGTAAGGTATAAGAATGGCTACGAAATCAGTTACTAAGAAAAAAACAGCAACCAAGAAGAATCTTGTCATTGTGGAATCGCCTGCCAAGGCCAAAACGATTGAGAAGTATCTTGGTAAAAATTATAAGGTTGTTGCCTCAGTTGGCCACATTCGTGATTTGAAAAAATCAAGCATGTCCATCGACTTTGACAACAACTACGCACCAGAATACATCAACATTCGAGGTAAAGGACCACTTATCAATTCTTTGAAGAAAGAGGCTAAAAATGCCAAACAAGTCTTTCTGGCGAGTGACCCGGACCGCGAAGGTGAAGCAATTTCATGGCATTTGGCACATATTTTGGGACTAGATGAAAATGACAAAAACCGTGTTGTTTTCAATGAAATTACAAAAGATGCTGTGAAAAATGCCTTTAAGGAGCCACGTGCCATCAATCATGACTTGGTTGATGCCCAACAAGCTCGCCGTGTCTTGGACCGTATTGTAGGGTATTCCATTTCGCCAATTCTCTGGAAAAAAGTCAAAAAGGGCTTGTCGGCAGGGCGAGTACAATCTGTTGCCCTCAAGCTGATTATTGACCGTGAAAATGAAATCAACAATTTCAAACCAGAAGAATACTGGACAATCGATGCGACTTTCAAAAAAGGAAGTAAGAAATTTCAAGCTAGTTTCTATGGTCTAGATGGTAAAAAAGTCAAGGTTGAAAACAATGAGCAAGTCAAGGAGATTTTGGCACGTCTAAACGGAGATGATTTCTTAGTAGAACAGGTGGAACGTAAGGAACGGAAGCGTAATGCACCACTTCCATATACAACCTCGACCATGCAGATGGATGCCGCTAATAAAATCAACTTCCGTACCCGTAAAACCATGATGGTTGCCCAACAACTCTATGAAGGAGTTAGTCTTGGAACAGGCGGTACCCAAGGTTTGATTACCTATATGCGTACGGATTCAACCCGTATCAGCCCTGTTGCACAGGCTCAGGCAGCAGAATTTATCACAGAGCGTTTTGGCGAAACCTATTCAAAACATGGTAGTAAGGTCAAGAATGCGACAGGAGCCCAGGATGCCCACGAAGCTATTCGTCCGTCAAATGTTCACTTGACACCAGAGTCTATTGCCAAGTATTTGGATAAGGACCAACTTCGTCTTTATACCTTGATTTGGAACCGATTTGTAGCTAGCCAGATGGCAGCGGCAGTCTTTGATACCATGAGTGTTCGCCTAGGGCAAAATGGTGTCATTTTCTCTGCCAACGGTAGTCAAGTAAAATTCGATGGTTACATGGCAGTCTATAATGATTCTGATAAGAATAAGATGTTGCCGGACATGGAGCAAGGAGATACAGTTGTTAGAACAACAACAAATCCTGAACAGCATTTTACTCAACCGCCTGCTCGCTATTCAGAAGCAACTTTAATCAAGACCTTAGAAGAAAACGGTGTTGGTCGTCCGTCAACCTATGCACCAACCATTGAAACCATTCAAAAACGGTACTATGTTAAGCTTGCTGCTAAGCGATTTGAACCGACAGAGTTGGGTGAGATTGTCAATAAACTCATTGTCGAATTCTTCCCAGATATTGTCAATGTCAAATTTACAGCCGATATGGAGCAAAAATTGGATGATGTAGAAATCGGGAAAGAGCAGTGGCAGAAGGTCATCGATGGTTTCTACCAACCGTTCAAGGTTGAGCTATCTAAGGCTGAAGACCAGATGGAGAAAATCCAAATTAAGGATGAGCCAGCTGGTTTTGATTGTGATGTTTGTGGTCATGAAATGGTCATCAAGTTAGGTCGTTTTGGAAAATTCTACGCTTGTAGCAACTTCCCAGACTGCCGCAATACCAAACAAATCACCAAGGAAATCGGTGTGACTTGTCCGGTTTGCCAAAAAGGTCAGGTGATTGAACGCAAGAGCAAACGCAATCGTCTATTCTATGGTTGCGATCGCTACCCAGAGTGTGAATTTACATCTTGGGACAAGCCCGTCGGACGTTCCTGTCCAAAATGTGACCACTATCTCGTTGAGAAGAAAGTTCGTGGTGATGGCAAACAAGTTGTCTGCCCAAATGGCGACTACGAAGAAGACAAAATTAAATAAGATTAAACTGCTATTCTCAAGGGAATGGCAGTTGTTTTTCATCCTTGAGAAAAAATTGGTAAAAAATTTTCAAAAAGTAAGAGAAAAGTCTTGCATTCTAGAAAATACTGTGTTATGATAATTGAGGTTTGAAAAAACTGACCTAAGACAGTAGGGGAGCTAGACTCATAAACATCCTACCGAGGCACAAAACGATTATTGAGATAAACGTATTTGTACTTTCGTGTCTAGGTTTAGGTGCGATTTTTTTGTGCCTAGCCCAAAATAAAAACGGAGGTAAAAAAATGAGTGAAGCTATTATCGCTAAAAAAGCGGAATTAGTAAATGCCGTTGCTGAGCAAATGAAAGCTGCAACATCTATCGTTGTTGTAGATGCTCGTGGTTTGACAGTAGAACAAGATACAGTTCTTCGTCGTAACTTGCGTGGTGCAGAAGTTGAGTACAAAGTTATCAAAAACTCAATCTTGCGTCGTGCTGCTGAGCAAGCTGGTCTTGAAGGTCTTGCAGAATTGTTTGTAGGTCCATCTGCAGTTGCATTCTCAAACGATGCAGTTGCTCCAGCTAAAACAATTTACGATTTCGCGAAAACTGCTGATGCTCTTGAAATCAAAGGTGGAGCTGTAGAAGGTAAAGTTTCTTCTAAAGAAGAAATCGAAGCACTTGCTACATTGCCAAACCGCGAAGGCATGCTTTCTATGTTGCTTTCTGTACTTCAAGCGCCAGTTCGCAACGTTGCATACGCTGTCAAAGCTGTTGCAGAAAAAGAAGACGCAGCTTAATGCGTCAGAGCGTAGCTGCTTAGTGCTACAAACTATATAAAAACCTAAATTGGAGGAATATCACAATGGCATTGAACATTGAAAACATTATTGCTGAAATTAAAGAAGCTACTATCCTTGAGCTTAACGACCTTGTTAAAGCTATCGAAGAAGAATTTGGTGTAACTGCCGCTGCTCCTGTAGCTGTTGCTGCAGCTGGTGGTGCTGCTGAAGAAGCTAAAGATTCATTCGACGTTGAATTGACATCTGCTGGCGACAAAAAAGTTGGCGTTATCAAAGTTGTACGTGAAATCACTGGTCTTGGTCTTAAAGAAGCTAAAGAGCTTGTTGACGGTGCACCAGCTATGGTTAAAGAAGGCGTTGCAACTGCAGAAGCTGAAGAAATCAAAGCTAAATTGGAAGAAGCTGGAGCTAGCGTTACTCTTAAATAAGAGTCACATCATAATTAGATTGCGGAATCCCTATTTACCAGTCTTTGAGAGCGATAAGCGATTGATAGAAACTGATAAATTGATTTGGTTTCCTGCCAAAAATCCTGCCAAAAATTCTTTGGCAGGATTTTTGTTTTAATAAATTTTCGGGGGTAGACATTAAATTGTCTGCCCCTTTTTTTGCGTTTTGGAGGTAATAATGAAAAAGTATGAACAATCATCACGTCAAATGGTGATGTGTCATCTCGTGACTATTTTGGAAGTTGATATTGAGAAAGCAACTCAGCTAATTGATGAAATGGAACAAGTAGGTTTAATCCGATTTGATGAATTTGGAAATGTTGGAATATTAGTCTTGGAGGGACAATCATGAAACGTATTACCGCTAATCAATATCAGACATCAGAGCGTTATTATAAACTCCCAAAAGTCTTGTTTGAGAGTGAACGGTATAAGGATATGAAGCTGGAAGTTAAGGTAGCCTATGCGGTTTTAAAGGATCGGTTGGAGTTGTCTTTTAGTAAAGGTTGGATTGATGAGGATGGGGCTATATATTTGATTTATTCCAATTCAAATCTGATGGCACTTTTAGGCTGTTCAAAGTCAAAACTACTCTCTATCAAGAAAACCTTACGCGAATATGGCTTAATCGATGAAGTCCAACAGTCCTCTAGTGAAAGAGGACGAATGGCCAATAAGATTTACTTGGGGGAGTTGGAACATGAACCTACCCCTGTCTCAAATTCAGACGGGGCTAGTGTTAAAAAAACACTAGGGGGGTCTCAAAGAAAGACGGGGCCGGTCTTATATTCAGCCCCTAGTGAGACTGAAGGAAGTGAGACTAAATATAGTGAAACTAAAGGGAGTGATTTCCTTATTGAGGACGAGGAGGAGAGGCAGCTGGTAGATGAGAAACAAGAAGAAAACTTTACTTCAAAAGTCGATGGCGTTACCAAGTACGATCGAGATTATATTTGGGGTTTGGTTCATGACCAGTTAAGACAGACCGGTCTATCTCAGTCGGCTAGTGACTATGCCATGCTCTATTTTAGTGACCGTTATCAGTATGCTTTGGAACATATGCGATTTGCTCGGTCAGCGGAAGTAATAGCTGAATACGTGTTTAATGGTGTGCTGTCAGAGTGGACCAAGCAACTGAGACGACAAGAAGTAAAGGGAGGTGAATAAGGTGATTTGGTGGATACTAGGTGGAATCTATCTGATTTCTATCATCATTTTGATTGTTGAAATCATCCGTGCACCTGAAATGGATGATCATATATAAGCAAGAGTTTTACAAGTGTAAGGCTCTTTTTTATTTGGAAAGAGAGGAAGAATGAAATTTTTAGATTTATTTGCTGGGATAGGTGGTTTTAGAATAGGAATGGAATCACAGGGCCATGAGTGTTTGGGCTTTTGTGAAATTGATAAATTCGCTAGAACATCCTACAAAGCCATGTTTAACACAGAAGGAGAAATAGAATACCATGACATTAAAGAGGTCACAGACCATGACTTTAGACAATTTAGAGGGCAAGTGGAGGTTATCTGCGGGGGATTTCCTTGCCAAGCATTTTCACTCGCAGGCAGACGATTGGGATTTGAAGATACTCGAGGGACTCTCTTTTTTGAAATTGCTCGAGCGGCCAAACAAATCCAACCACGTTTTCTATTTTTGGAAAACGTCAAAGGCCTACTCAATCACGACAAGGGACGGACGTTCGCCACAATCCTCTCCACGCTGGATGAATTGGGGTATGATGTCGAATGGCAGGTGCTTAACAGTAAGGACTTCCAAGTCCCGCAAAACAGAGAACGGGTCTTTATTATCGGACATTCTAGAAGATACCGTTCCAGATTCATATTTCCTCTCAGAAGAGAAAACAGCCCAGCTAATCTTGAAAGGCTAGGCAATATCAATCCCTCTAAACGTGGTTTGAATGGTGAAGTCTATCTGACGAGTGGACTTGCTCCTACACTAACAAGAGGTAAAGGTGAGGGGGCTAAAATCGCCATTCCAGTCTTAACACCAGATAGACTTGAAAAACGGCAACATGGTCGTCGATTTAAGGACAATCAAGACTCTATGTTTACATTGACCAGTCAAGACAGACATGGTGTTGTCGTCGCAGGAAATCTGCCGACTAGCTTTGACCAGACTGGAAGAGTATTTGACATTTCTGGCTTGTCACCGACCTTGACCACCATGCAGGGTGGAGATAAGGTTCCAAAGATTTTGCTGAGGGAGGAGCTGCCATTTCTGAAAATCAAGGAAGCCACAAAAAGAGGGTACGCAAAGGCAACTCTTGGAGACTCTGTCAATCTGGCTTATCCAGACTCAACCAAACGTAGGGGACGAGTGGGAAAGGGAATATCCAATACCCTGACGACTTCAGATAATATGGGAGTGGTGGTCGCTGCTCTGGAATATCGACAGGATAAGTGGTATGAAGTCACAGGCATTGTCTTAGACGGAAAACTCTATCGCCTAAGAATTAGACGACTGACACCAAGAGAGTGTTTCAGACTTCAAGGCTTTCCTGATTGGGCTTATGAAAGAGCAGAGAGTGTTTCCAGTAAGAGCCAACTATACAAACAGGCAGGCAATAGTGTAACGGTGACGGTTATTGAAGCCATTGCCAGAGAATTTAGAAGAATAGAAGAGGAAGAAAAACATGAACCTACTAAATAAGAAAAGTATCCTAGAGTGTACTGAATTAGAGGAACGTATTCACCAAGTTGAAACCAATCAGTTATTGGAAAAGATACTGTCGCTCCCCAATTTTGATTGTGACTTTGAGGTGACTTTTGAAGATGATTACCACAAAGAGATGAATGATTCCCTATTCTACGAATCCAATCTTCATCGGATTTCGGATTTTTTGGAAACTAGGGATATTAAAAATGATGTAGATACACTATTGACGAAAGACAAACACTTGGCCTTTCGTGCCTTTGGTGAAAATTATACTGCTAGGGGAAAGGATGGCATTTTAACGACTTTGGTGACGGTCAAGTGCTTTAGTGAAGGACGGATGCTTATTGATATGAGTCGCTATTTCTCAACTCCTGAACCAACAGTTGAAAATAGCTTAACCCTATAAGGAGGAGCCTATGCTTGAAGTATATCTAGGAAATAATGCCAATACAAATCAAGATTTACTAACTATTTTGACGACCTATGGTGTAACTTATCGTTGTACAAAAGCATGTGATGTAAACCGTGAAATCTTACTGTCACTCTTTGCCAAAACCACGGATTGTTTTGAGTTGCTGTCGCCACGATTTCTTCGGTTTAAGCGTCAATATTCGATAAGTTTGAATGAGATGATTCAGCTTATTCTCCAAAAACCAGACCAAAACCTTCGTCTGCCTCTCATTGTCTGCCAGAATCATGTCTATCCAGCTATTGGGTTAGATGAAGTGCGAACCTTTCTTCCCAGACAGGTAAAAGAAGAGCTGTTTCAGGCCAGCCTGATGAAACAAGTGACAGGGTAGGTGTGAAGATGAATGAACGATTTTGGGACAATTTAGAAATCATTCTGGCAGAAAAAGACCTCACTTGGGCAGAACTAGCTCGCAAAGTATTCAAAGGTCAATATGTTTATCCAAGTGAGTTTAATCGCCTCTATCAAAAATTACGGCATTACAAATCCAATCGTCTGATGCCACAGACAAGATGGGTTGAGCGAATTGTTTTGGTATTAGATATTGATTATGAAGATTTATTCAAGAGGTGACAATGATAAGGATAGTGTTGTTTTATCTAGCCATACAGCTTAACGGACTTCTGGTGAGTTTATACCTGCATGACTATATGACGATTAAGGTCTTAATCCTGCTACAAATGCTTCTTTTAGGTGTAGCTTGTCTAGAGATTACTCATAACAAAACTGTTCAAGCAAAAAATATAACCTTACAAAATCGCCTAAGATGGTTGCTTCTCGGCTTTGCGTGTATGCTTGCTTTTGCAGTCTTCATCAGTTTTCTATTTCCAGTTCAGACTAGGAATCAAGCGGTATTGGTACAAGTAGGAAAACAAGCTCCACATGTTATCTTTTTATTGTTTCTGGTCAATGCAAGTATTCTTGAAGAGGTAGTTTATAGGCAACTGCTGTGGGAAAAATTGACATTCCCTTTTGTACAAATAGGAGTGACCAGTTTTCTCTTTGCTTTAGCCCATGGTCCCATTCAATTAGGGAGTTGGCTCATGTATAGCTGTCTTGGGGGAATCTTGGCTGTTGTTCGATTGAAAAACGATTGTAAAATGGCAATCACCTTACATTTACTTTGGAATAGTTTGGTTTATGTCTTGACCTTCTTGTGATACCAAAATCAAGAGTGCTTCCGTATTATGGAAGCACCTTATGTTTGATAGGGGATTCAAAGAAGAGGAGGTCACCATGTCATCTGAACAACAAGAACGTCAAGCGATGCAATACGTGGAAAGAAGTAGTTTATTGACAGTCAGAACCCTCTTAAAGCTCTTAGAATGGTCAGCTAGGCAAGCCTTAGCCCAAGATTCAGCTTATAAGATTGGAGTTCAAAAACTGGAAGAACTCCTTCAAAGCCCTTACGCCATTGAAGGGATTAATGTTAGTAAAGACATTTTAGATAAGCCAATTGATGTGGAGAAATTCAAGGAGTTGATGGAGTCAGAAAAACTGCCAATCGCTATTAGTTGGCAAAAAGACTATCTCTACTTTTATGCCAAGGATAAGACCTTGCTCGATCATTACTTGGATGAATTGTTGAAGAAACTGATGTCTAATCCAGAGAAACTAGAAGGTTTAACTTTTGATAAAACCTTGGACCAAGAGATAGAACTGGCCAAAGAAAGAATAAGAGTGACAGAACCTTCGGCAGTCAAAACCAAGGAGGTGACCTTGTAATGTATTCAAGACGAAAAGCATTTGTCTTTGGTCTCTTGGGTCTCGCCTTTGGCTATTTCTGCCATCGTCTAACCCTACTCTATGATAGTTTAACCAATGCCCCACCTATGGAACGTATTGCCTACCTCTTAGGAGAGGGGTTAAATCAGGTTTTCAATCCTTTATGGCTATTTTCCTTTACTCAAAAATCTCTTCTTGCCTTTATCCTTGGGGTTCTAACGATGACGCTAGTCTATCTTTATGTATCGACAGGCCAGAAGGTCTATCGAGAAGGGGAAGAATACGGTTCTGCACGATTTGGAACCAGTAAGGAAAAGCGGAACTTTTACAGTAAGAATCCTTTCAATGACACGATTTTGGCTCGTGATGTTCGTCTAACCTTGTTGGAAAAGAAGAAGCCACAGTTTGACCGAAATAAAAACTTGATTGTCATTGGGGGTTCTGGTGCAGGTAAGACCTTTCGCTTTGTGAAACCCAACCTTATCCAACTTAATTGTTCCAATATTGTCGTTGATCCTAAAGACCATTTGGCTGAGAAGACAGGTAAACTCTTTTTAGAAAACGGTTATCAGGTTAAGGTTTTAGACTTGGTTAATATGACCAATTCAGACGGTTTTAATCCCTTTCGTTATGTAGAAACAGAGAATGATTTGAACCGCATGTTAACGGTCTATTTTAATAATACCAAAGGAAATGGCTCTCGCAGTGATCCGTTTTGGGATGAGGCTTCCATGACATTGGTGAGAGCTATTGCCTCTTATTTGGTGGATTTTTACAATCCTCCAGGAAGTTCCAAGCAAGAGCAGGAAGCAAGACGTAAGCGTGGCCGTTATCCGGCCTTTTCTGAGATTGGGAAACTCATCAAACTCTTATCAAAGGGGGACAATCAGGACAAAAGTGTTCTTGAAGTCCTGTTTGAAGATTACGCTAAAAAATACGGTCACGAGAACTTTACCATGAGAAACTGGGCAGATTTTCAAAACTACAAGGACAAGACCTTGGATTCGGTCATTGCTGTGACGACCGCTAAGTTTGCCCTCTTTAATATCCAATCGGTGATTGATTTGACGCAAAGAGACACTATGGATTTGAAAACGTGGGGCACTCAAAAGACCATGGTCTATCTTGTTATTCCAGACAATGATACGACTTTTCGTTTCCTATCTGCTTTATTTTTCTCTACGGTTTTCTCCACTTTGACCAGACAGGCTGATGTTGACTTTAAAGGGCAACTGCCTATTCATGTTAGAAGCTATCTGGATGAGTTTGCGAATGTCGGAGAAATCCCAGACTTTGCCGAACAAACCTCAACAGTTCGCTCTAGGAATATGAGTCTGGTTCCAATCTTGCAAAATATTGCTCAACTCCAAGGACTTTATAAGGAAAAAGAGGCTTGGAAAACTATACTGGGGAATTGTGACAGCCTCCTCTATTTGGGTGGAAATGACGAGGAAACTTTCAAATTTATGAGTGGTCTATTAGGCAAACAAACCATTGATGTCAGAAGTACCAGTCGTTCTTTTGGGCAGACTGGCTCAAGTTCTACCTCTCACCAGAAAATTGCCCGTGACTTGATGACGGCTGATGAAGTCGGGAATATGAAACGAGATGAATGCCTCGTACGCATTGCAGGAGTTCCTGTTTTTCGAACCAAGAAATATTTTCCGCTCAAACATAAGAATTGGAAATGGCTTGCGGATAAGGAAACCGATGTACGCTGGTGGCACTATCATTTCAATCCCCTAACCGCTGAGAAAGAGGTAGATTTGTCAGGCCATAAAATAAGGGATTTAAGCACAGAAACGACACTACATTAATAGAAATGAGGAATAATATGAATCAAAAACTATCAGGCTTTGTTTACGGAGTGGACGCCAGCTCCATGTTCTCCCAAGCCATGTCTCTATTACAAAAAGGCTTAATTGCAGTAGGAGCCTTTCTTGTTGTCATGGGCATTATCAACCTTTCAACCAACATTAAAGATGGTGGGCCAGGTGTCCGAAATGCCATTCTAGAAATTGTTGGTGGAGTCATGGTGGGAGCCGCGGGTGCTTTTGTGACTCAGATTACCATTTAGGGGAGGACAGCACATGACATGATGAATTTTACGTCACCTTTTGTATTTCTAGCCTCTGAAAAAGTATCTAGTGATAGCCTTTTTGAAGGGTTTCAAGTGGATTTAGAATCAACCGCCAACTTGGTTAAGTCACTAGCGGACTTTAATCCGACGGTGTGGTCTTACATGACAGCCATTACCAAGGGGATTATGCAGCCCTTGGGAGTAGCTATTCTTGCGGTAGTTCTTGTACTCGAATTTTCAAAAATGGCCAAGAAAATCGCAAACTCAGGCGGTGCAATGACCTTTGAAGCCATAGCACCTATGATTGTCAGCTACATCATGGTCGCGGTCGTGATTACCAATACGACGGTTATTGTGGAAGCCATTATTGCCATTGCCTCTTATGTTATTGAACAAGTGGCAAGTCTTGTCACGAATGGTGGTACTAATTACGATACCATCTCAGGCATTAAGGGATCTGGGATTGTAGGAAAAATGATTATTGGCTTTTTTGCGATTCTCATTTGGTTGGTACGAATGGCCAGCATCATGGTTGTCAATATCTTGATTACCATTCGCTTTATCCAACTCTATCTGATGATTCCTTTTGCCCCTGTTACCATTCCGACCTTCCTTAGTGATGACTGGAGAAGTGTTGGGATTGGTTACCTTAAAAACATTATGGTCTATGCCGTTCAGGGTATTTTGATTTTTCTAATTGTATCTCTTGTTCCCTTGTTTGAATCGGCTGGAAAGATTGCCGTATCAAATGGAGCTGGAGTGATGGAATCACTCGCCATTATGTTTGGTGGCTTGGTACAGGCCATATTGTTAATCATTGCCTTAGTTGGCAGTCAACGAACCGCCCGAAGTATTTTGGGGATGTAGGAGGATGGGAGTAAATTGCCCGCCTCCTCTTTTTATAGCTTATTTAGATTGGAGAACATTTATGAACACACGTGTCTTTAAGGACATCTCAAAGGTTCAACACAGGGCATGGCTGGGATTTACAACTAGACAGGTTATTTTTGTATTTCCAGCCGTCGCCATAACCATTTTGGTATTGGGCTTGAACCTATTTTACTGGCAATTTGGGGATTGGTTTGTCTATGGTTTTGTTTTTAGCTTTACCATTCCACTCATGTTATTTGGGGTCTATCGCCCTAATGATTTACCATTTGAAATCTACCTCAAGTACCGTTTTCATTATGAACTAACGGTGCCAGACCGCACATTTACTGGAAGAAAAGGAGACCAACGTGAAAAAATTAAAACACTCAATGAAACCAAAGACCTCTTCTAATGACAAAAAGCAAAAGACGAAAACACAGAAGCAGGAGATCAGACCTTCTACCGTAAATACGTTAGCCTATCAAGGGCTTTTTCAGAATGGCCTTATGCAGATCAGTCCAAGTTATTTCTCACAAACCTATCTCTTAGGAGATGTCAATTATCAAACAGTTGGCTTAGATGATAAGGGAGCTATCGTGGAGAAATATTCCGATTTAATCAATTCACTGGATGATCAGACCAATTTCCAACTGACCATTTTCAATCAAAAAGTTAATTTGGAAAAATTCCGTAAGAGTATTCTCTATCCCTTGCAGGAAGATGGGTTTGATGCTTATCGTGATGAATTGAATCGCATGATGGATGCCAACTTAGAGGCGGGTGAGAACAACTTTTCAGCCGTCAAGTTTCTTTCATTTGGCAAGAGCGACCAAACACCAAAAGTAGCTTTTCGTTCTCTGTCACAGATTGGGGAATATTTCAAGAGTGGCTTTTCAGAGATTGATGTGGCTCTTGGTTTACTTGGTGGAGAGGAGCGAGTGAATGTCCTTGCGGATATGTTGCGAGGTGAAAATCATTTACCGTTCTCTTACAAGGATTTGACCCTCTCAGGTCAAACTACCAAACACTTTATTGCCCCAACCTACCTTTCCTTTAAACACAAGAATCATATTGAATTGGACGATCGATTATTACAGATTGTCTATGTTCGTGATTACGGTATGGAGCTAGGGGATAAATTTATTCGTGACCTCATGCAGTCAGATTTGGAAGTGATGATTAGCCTACATGCTAAAGGCTCTACCAAGTCTGAAACCATGACCAAGCTACGAACCAAGAAGACCTTGATGGAATCGCAAAAGATTGGGGAACAACAAAAGATGGCTCGGACTGGAATCTATTTGGAGAAGGTCGGCCATGTTCTTGAGAACAACATCAATGAAGCAGAAGCTCTTCTTCAAACCATGACCCAGACAGGAGATAAACTGTTTGACACCGTATTTCTAATTGGCGTGCTTGCGGATACTGAAGACCAACTCAAACAATCTCTTGATATTATCAAGCAAGTGGCAGGGTCTAATGATATGATTATTGATAATTTGACCTATATGCAAGAAGCTGCTTTTAATAGTCTCTTGCCATTTGGGAAGAACTATCTCGAAGGTGTTTCTCGGTCTCTATTGACTTCAAACATTGCCGTGAATGCCCCTTGGACTTCCGTAGATATTCAGGACAAGGGTGGGAAATTTTATGGTATCAATCAAATCTCAAGTAATATCATCAGTATTGACCGTGGCAAGTTAAATACTCCGTCAGGTTTGATTTTAGGGACTTCTGGAGCGGGCAAAGGGATGGCGACAAAACATGAAATCATCTCTACAAAGCTCAAGGAAGCAGATAGTGATACTGAAATTATTATTGTTGACCCAGAAAACGAGTACAGTATTATCGGTCAAGCCTTTGGTGGGGAGAGTATTGATATTGCCCCAGATTCTACCACCTTCTTAAATGTCTTAGATCTATCTGATGAGAATATGGATGAGGATCCAGTTAAGGTCAAATCCGAATTTCTCTTGTCTTGGATAGGAAAGCTCTTAGACCGCAAAATGGATGGTCGTGAAAAGTCCTTGATTGACCGTGTGACACGACTCACTTATAAGCATTTTGACACACCATCCTTGGTCGAATGGGTCTTTGTCTTAGCTCAACAACCTGAACAGGAAGCTAAGGACTTGGCACTCGATATGGAACTCTATGTGGAAGGGTCGCTGGACATATTTTCACATCGGACCAATATTAAAACAGACAGTCATTTCCTGATTTACAATGTCAAAAAGTTAGGCGATGAATTAAAACAGATTGCCCTCATGGTTATCTTTGACCAGATTTGGAATCGTGTGGTAAAAAACCAAAAACTAGGGAAGAAAACCTGGATTTACTTTGATGAAATGCAGCTACTTTTATTGGACAAGTATGCCTCTGATTTTTTCTTTAAACTCTGGAGTCGTGTCCGTAAGTATGGGGCGATACCGACAGGCATTACCCAGAATGTAGAAACACTTCTTTTGGATGCCAATGGTAGACGCATTATTGCCAATAGCGAGTTTATGATTCTTTTAAAACAGGCCAAGAGCGATCGCGAAGAGTTGGTGCATATGCTTGGACTTTCCAAGGAATTGGAGAAATACTTGGTCAATCCTGAAAAAGGGGCTGGACTTATCAAGGCCGGTTCCACCGTTGTCCCATTCAAAAATAAGATTCCACAACACACCAAGCTCTTTGACATCATGAGTACGGACCCTGAAAAAATGAGGACATGAGATGAAAGAGGATAAAAAGCTAGTCAAACAGGCTAGGCAAAACTTTCGAAGCAACTTAAAATCAGCTCGTATGCATTATCGTAAAGAAGTTAGGACCTCAAAACAGACTGTTCCTAAAAAAGGAAGATTTCGAAAATCAGCCAAAAATTCTCTGTTTCAGGAAAAGAAAACAGAGTTAAAAGGAAATCTACTCAGTAGCCAAAAGGAAGCAGAAGAGAAGTTCATAAAGGAAATTACCTATGTTTCTCCTAGACTGTTGAAGGTAAAGGAAATCAAGAACTATCGACTTCCGCAAGCTCAAGAACGTTTGCGGACAGCAAGAAAACATCTGTCAGAAGTGAAACTAAGTGAGAAACAACAGGTAGTTAATCGCAAGTTTACTTTCCAAAAAGAAAATCCTTCCCTGGAGTCTCGCTTTCAGTTTCACCAAGAAAAATCATTTGATCGACTAATTGCAGAAAAAGACGTAAGTTCTGCCAAGCGTGAGGTTAAACAACTCAAGAAAGTCCAAAAGACTAAGAAAAACTCTACCAAATTCAAAGTTGGATTAGGCTTAGCTGCATCCGAATCGCTTGACCTGGTAGCACAGGAGGATGATTTAGATGGTCTAAGAACCATGAAGGATACTAGTTTGAAAGCCAGACGCTATGGAATGTTTACCTTTCAAGCAGGTAAGGTGGCAGTAAAAAGTGGACAGACTGGTGTGCGGTTTACCAAAACAAAATTTTCTCATGGAAAGGAACGATTCCAAAACTTCAAAAAGGGAAAAAGATTCACACGCCAGAAACCTCTTAAACCAAGAAGACGTTACCAAACCTTTTTAAAGCATGTCAGAAAACAAAGTGTCGCAGGTTTCAAAGGAATCGTCCAAGCCATTAAGGGAAGTATGACTTTCTTTTCTGTCATTGCGGGAAATCCTTTGACTTGGATTGTCTCAGGCATTCTCTTGATACTCCTTTTGATGATGAGCTTTTTCATGAGTGTTTCAGGTAGTAGTGTCATTCAACAAGATGAGATGGAGTTGTCCAAGGCCTATACCTACATGACGTGGGAAGATGCGGAGCATACGAGAACCAATGAAAAAGGGATTGCCTACTACACCAAAATTGATGAGGTCATGGTTTACATGAATCATCAATACCAAGACTACAAGCTTGACGATTTCATGGAAACAGGTGGTGCGACTTATAAAGCATTTCTCAGTCAAGTCTGGACGGACTTAAACGGTGGTGACTCTATTAAATCCATGTCTGACTTGTATAAAGAACCTGCTTACAAGCTGTCTGATGAGGACCAAGAAGAGCTAAAGGAATTGACCGAAGAAGGCAATTATTTTGCCCTTCAAGAATTGGACAATCCCTTTCAGGGACAGTCTGATGAAGATAGTTTAAGTATGTTATACCGATATGGTTATGAGGTCATGGATGAGAAACCAACGCTTCATCACCATATTATCTTAGAAGCAAAAGAAGGCCAAGTTATTGTGGCTCCGATGGATGGCAAGGTATCTCTTGATGGAGAGAACGTTGTTTTGACATCTGGTAAGGGAGTGAATAAAACTAAACTAACCTTGTTTGGCATTCATTCAGGCCGAGTGAGTGAACATCAAAAAGTCTTGGCAGGAGACATTATTGGTCAGACCAAGGATGGAACGGGTCTAAAAGTCACCTATCAAAAGGTTGATGATGACACAGATAAGTTGGTCTATGTCAATCCAGCTTTCTACTTTCCAAAAGTAATCCAGGTTCAGACCACCATTGTTCCAACTATCGGTCAATTTGGTGGCGACGAGTTCGAGAGAGCCAAGGCGATTTATGACTATCTCAAAAGCAAAGGTGCGACCAATCAAGCTATTGCAGCCATTTTAGGAAATTGGTCGGTAGAATCCTCTATTAATCCCAAGCGTGCAGAGGGCGACTATCTATCTCCCCCTATTGGTGCGACAGACAGTTCGTGGGATGATGAGGGCTGGCTCTCACTCAATGGTCCAATTATATACAATGGACGCTACCCCAATATTCTCAAACGTGGTTTAGGCTTAGGACAATGGACAGATACTGCAGATGGTTCACGCAGACATACCTTGTTGCTCGAATATGCCAAAGGAAAAAATCTAAAGTGGTATGACTTAGGGTTACAACTGGATTTCATGTTGCATGGGGATAGTCCTTATTACACCAACTGGTTAAAGGACTTCTTCAAAAATTCAGGAAGTCCAGCTAGTCTTGCCCAACTCTTTCTCATTTACTGGGAAGGAAATTCAGGGGATAAGCTACTTGAGCGTCAGACACGAGCAAGTGAGTGGTATTACCAAATTGAAAAAGGCTTTAGTCAACCCAACGGTGGGACTGCACAAAGCGATCCAAAAGCACTTGAAGCTGTACGAGGAGATTTTTTTGAAAACTCTATTCCAGGAGGTGGTGACGGTATGGGGTATGCCTACGGCCAATGTACTTGGGGCGTCGCAGCCCGTATCAACCAACTGGGTCTAAAACTCAAAGGTAAGAATGGTGAGAAGATTCCAATTATCAGTACCATGGGCAATGGCCAAGATTGGGTACGAACAGCCGCAAGTCTCGGTGGGGAGACAGGGACAAGTCCACAAGCAGGAGCTATACTCTCATTTGCGGGAGGAGGACATGGCACACCAGCAGAATACGGACATGTGGATGTGGCTTTTGTCGAAAAAGTCTACCCAGATGGCTCATTCCTTATCTCCGAAACCAATTACAATGGCAATCCCAACTACACCTTCCGAAAATTATCTGGGGTGGATAGTAGCTTGAGTTTTGCATATACGACGAAATAAAAAAGGATATGCTAACAAAATGTATAAATGTTAGCATATCCTTTTTTATTTTTTGGTCACTTTTAATCAAAATTTATAGAAATGAGAACTGCTATGAGACGAATCATCTCCTCAAGAACATCTGCAAGGGAAATTCCCTTTGTATAGCTATATTTTTTCGAATAATTTTGCCATTGTTGATTCTGAATAGGGTCAGATTTGAACCTCTCGAGTAGTTCAATAATCTTTTCAAAATCGAGCACTGTTTCGCGATATGAAAATGTTCTCTGACAGGCATTTTTCAATTGAATGAAGTCAATGTCTTCTTTCTTCAGTTTTGAAAGAATATAAACATCGTAAAAATCTTTGCTTCTGCTGTTCAAGAAGTTACGTGAATAGATGGTTTGAAGTTTCTCAGCTAGGATTGTTTCAATTGTATAAGCAATGATTGGAAAATTTTCTTCATCAAAAATAGCTTTATAGTCGTATGTAATCGGCTGAGGAGTTACAACATCGCCTGTCGCAATATCCAAATGGATAACTTGTTTAATATTCTCAAGTTGGCACAAAATTGTTGCTCGATAGCCACCATAGTCATCACTTTCTTTAATAGCTGTGATGGATTGAATCACAAAAGATATACCTTCTTCTGAATCTGCTAAAATTTCTTTGAGTTGCTGCTTCACAGTATCTTCTGAGAGTGTTATTTGATGGAACAAAAAATCAATATCAACCGTGCTACGAGATTCAACTCCAATAACATTTGACAGTAGGAATCCTCCTTTGAAGATATAGTGATTTGAGTAGGTACTCTGACTTAATTTTTTCAAAATCACTTCTAGAAAGTAATAGGTCATCACGGAATTAAAGGTTAATCCAGTATTCTTAGATATTTTATGACAGAGTGCTGTTAGCTTAGCTTTATTCATACTAGGACCTCCAGAGTTTGTTTGACCTTGGCCAAGGTGCTCATTTTTGTCGCATATTCATAGAGTTTTGTAAGATTTTTTTTAGGATAGTTTCCGTAAAGTTGAAGTGTTTTGACAAAAAGCTCAGTATCTATTTTTTCTCGATGAATCACAAAATCACAGATAATACGTTCGAAATCATACACTCTTACCTCGTTTCCCATAGGGGTTTTTACAAGAGTAATTCCTAGTTCGCTATTTTCCTTAGAAACGGAATGAATGTTCAGATTAGCTGGAGGAGTATTAAAACGGTAACCTCTAGGAATGGTTACGTCAAAATATTGAGGAATTTCATCTGTAAATTGTTGCAGATAAAGCGCTGAGATATATGAGAAAACAGCTTTCGGATATCGGTACTGAAAGAAGTAGTATTCGTCGTAGTCTCCATTCTGGGTTAGGAAAATTCCTTTTTCGACGCGGTATAGAATTCCTTCTTTTTCTAGTCTTGTCAAATATATTGTTGGAATATTTAGAGCTTTACAATCTTTATAGGTGATAATGCCATTGTGGTTTTCTATAAATTCAAGTAGAATCTCTTTTTTTGACATGCTTACTCCTTTCTATGTTGCTTTTACACTACAATTTTATAACATTTGTAGTGTAAAAGCAACATTTTCTTTTCCCTGAATTGATTGTGATAACAAAATCAAGCCTTCTTTTTTATGATGAGGAAAGAGCGACAGTTTGTTGCTACAGAAAAAAGAAAAGAAGGACACTTTATGACCAAAACATGTAATCATCACTTTCTTGTCAATCAGGAAAAAGGCGAGAAACACGTCTTTCGTAAGAGTAAAAAATACCGAACCCTTTGCTCGGTTGCCCTTGGAACCATGGTGACTGCTGTTGTTGCTTGGGGTGGAACAGTTGTACATGCTGATGAAGTCTCATCATCAGTTGACACCACCATTCAACGAACGGAGAATCCAGCCACGAATTTACCAGAAGAACAGCCAAACCCTGTATCTGAACAAACTGAAAGTTTGGCGTTAACTGGACAATCTAATGGAGCGATTGCTGTCACCGTACCACATGATACGGTAACACAAGCAGTTGAAGAGGCCAAGGCTGAAGGTGTTTCTACAGATGAAGATAGCCCAATGGATTTGGGAAATACAACTTCTGCGACAGAAACCAGCCAACAAATTTCAAAAGCAGAAGTAGATGCCCAAAACCAAGTTGAGGCTATCAATGAAGTTACTGAAACCTACAAAGTTGACAAAGCGACATACGAATCGAATAAAGCCCGCATTGAACAAGAAAATAAGGAGCTGTCACAGGCCTACGAAGGGGTCAACCAAACTGGTAAAGAGACAAATGCTTGGGTTGATACTAAAGTCAATGACCTAAAAACTCGGTATGCAGATGCTGATGTGACAGTAAATGAACAAGTAGTTTCATCAGGAAATGGGACAGCTGTACTAGACTATACAAACTATGGCAAGGCTGTTGAAACCATTCAATCAACTAACGAACAAGCTGTAGCGGATTATCTAACAAAGAAAACCAAGGCAGATGAAATTGTTGCGAAAAATCAGGTCATTCAAAAAGAAAATGAAGCTGGACTTGCTAAGGCAAAGGCAGATAATGAAGCCATTGAAAGGCGTAATAAGGCGGGTCAAGCAGCTGTTGATGCTGAAAACCGTGCAGGTCAAGCCGCAGTAGATCAAGCTAATCAGGAGAAACAACAATTAGTTTCAGATCGTGCAGCCGAGATTGAAGCTATTACCAAACGTAATAAAGAAAAAGAAGCCGCAGTCAGAAAAGAGAATGAAGCGATTGATGCCTATAATGCCAAAGAATTGGAATGCTATCAACGTGATTTGGCCGAGATTTCAAAAGGTGAAGAAGGTTATATTTCTGAAGCCCTTGCTCAAGCCCTCAATCTCAATAACGGTGAGCCACAAGCACAACATGGAGCCAATACCCGAAATCCTGATCAGATTATTTCAACTGGCGATGCTTTGCTGGGTGGCTACTCAAGAATTTTGGATTCAACAGGATTCTTTGTCTATGACAGCTTCAAAACAGGTGAGACTCTTAGTTTTAATTATCAAAATCTTCAAAATGCACGATTTGATAGGAAAAAGATTAGCCGTGTGACTTACGATATTACCAACCTAGTATCACCAGCTGGAACCAATGCCGTGAAATTGGTTGTGCCAAATGATCCAACCGAGGGCTTTATTGCCTATCGAAATGACGGAAACGGTGACTGGCGAACAGACAGGATGGAGTTTCGTGTAGTTGCCAAGTATTACTTGGAAGACGGTTCACAAGTCACCTTCTCCAAAGAAAAGCCAGGAGTCTTCACACATTCTTCCCTCAATCATAATGACATTGGTTTAGAATATGTTAAAGATTCATCTGGGAAATTTGTTCCGATTAATGGTTCTACCGTTCAAGTGACTAATGAAGGTCTAGCGCGTTCTTTGGGTTCCAACCGTGCAAGTGATTTGAATTTACCTGAGGAATGGGATACCACATCAAGTCGTTATGCTTATAAAGGAGCTATTGTCTCAACAGTTACATCAGGAAATACCTACACAGTCACCTTTGGGCAAGGCGATATGCCACAGAATGTTGGCTTGTCATACTGGTTCGCCTTAAATACCCTACCAGTTGCACGTACAGTGACACCTTATAGTCCCAAACCTCATGTAACGGTGGATCTTGAACCCGTTCCAGAACCTATTACGGTAACACCAGATGTCTTTACTCCTATAACATTTACACCAGAAAAGCCTGTAACCTTTACGCCAAAGCCTTTGGAAGAAGTGGTGCAGCCTAGTCTGTCCTTGACCAAAGTAACCTTACCTGTCAAACCTATTCCAAAAGAACTTCCGACTCCACCACAAGTACCGACAGTTCATTATCACGCTTATCGTTTGACGACAACTCCAGAGATTATGAAAGAAGTAGTCAATAGTGACCAAGCTAATCTTCATGAGAAAACTGTCGCAAAAGATTCAACGGTGATTTATCCCTTAACAGTTGATGCCTTATCGCCCAATCGTGCCCAAACGACTAGTCTCATTTTTGAGGACTACTTGCCTGCTGGTTACCTCTTTGATAAGGAAACAACACAAAAAGAGAATGGAAACTATGTCCTTGGCTTTGATGAGACTAAGAATTTTGTGACCTTAACTGCAAAGGAAAACTTGTTGCAGGAGGTAAATAAAGATTTAACCAAGGTTTATCAATTGACCGCCCCAAAACTCTATGGTTCTGTTCAAAATGATGGGGCGACCTATTCCAATAGTTATAAACTCCTTTTGAACAAGGGCACAACCAATGATTATACAGTCACTTCAAATATTGTGACGGTACGTACACCAGGTGATGGGGAGACAACTACACTTATTACACCTGATAAGAACAATGAAAATACGAATGGTGTTCTCATTAACGATACGGTCGTAGCTCTTGGTACAAACAACCACTACCGATTGACTTGGGATTTGGACCAGTATAAGGGAGATCGTTCTGCTAAAGAGACAATTGCACGAGGCTTCTTCTTTGTGGACGATTACCCAGAGGAAGTGCTTGATGTGGTGGAAAATGGCACGGCTGTTACAACCCTTGATGGTCAGAAGGTATCAGGAATAACGGTTAAAACCTATGCTTCGTTAAATGAAGCCCCTAAAGACCTTCAAGATAAATTAGCTCGTGCTAAGATTACACCGACAGGTGCTTTTCAAGTCTTTATGCCAGATGACAACCAAGCCTTTTATGACCAATATGTCAAAACAGGTACATCTTTAGCTTTACTGACCAAAATGACGGTTAAAGATAGTCTCTATGGTCAGACAAAGACCTATACAAACAAGGCTTACCAAGTGGATTTCGGCAATGGCTATGAAACCAAGGAAGTGTCCAACACCCTTGTTACTCCAGAACCTAAGAAACAAAACCTAAACAAAGACAAGGTGGACATCAATGGGAAGCCCATGCTAGTGGGAACTCAAAATTACTATACTCTCTCATGGGATTTGGACCAATACCGAGGGATTAAAGCTGACAACTCTCAGATTGCACAAGGATTTTACTTTGTGGATGATTATCCAGAAGAAGCTTTATTGCCAGATGAAACAGCTATTCAGGTTATCACATCTGATGGCAAAACAGTTTCAGGAATCACGGTGAAGTCTTATGCTCAATTATCAGAAGCTCCTAACTCCTTACAAGCAGCCCTTTCTAAACAAAAAATTCAGCCTAAAGGAGCTTTCCAAGTTTTCATGCCAGAAGACCCACAAGCCTTTTATGAATCGTATGTGACTAAGGGGGAGAATATTACCATCGTCACTCCGATGACTGTTTTGGAAACCATGATTAATTCAGGGAAGTCTTATGAAAACGTGGCCTATCAGGTGGATTTTGGACAAGCATATGAAACTAATACGGTGACCAATTTTGTCCCTAAAGTAACTCCACACAAGTCTAATACCAATCAAGAAGGCATTTCAATTGATGGAAAGACTGTCCTTCCGAATACGGTCAATTATTACAAAATTGTCTTGGATTACAGTCAATACAAGGACATGGTCGTGACGGATGATGTTCTTGCCAAGGGATTTTACATGGTAGACGATTACCCAGAAGAAGCCCTTACCCTAAATCCTGATGGCATTCAAGTTTTGGATAAGGATGGCAATCGTGTATCTGGTATCTCTGTCAGCACCTACGCTAGTTTGTCAGAAGCTCCGAAAGTCGTCCAAGATGCCATGGCTAAACGTCAGTTTACACCTAAAGGAGCCATTCAGGTCCTTAGTAGCGATGATCCCAAAACCTTTTATGAGACCTATGTGAAGACTGGTCAAACCTTAGTTGTCACGCTTCCGATGACGGTAAAAAATGAGTTGACCAAAACAGGTGGTCAGTATGAAAATACAGCCTATCAGATTGATTTTGGCTTGGCCTATGTCACGGAAACAGTGGTTAATAATGTTCCCAAACTAGACCCACAAAAAGATGTGGTGATTGACTTGTCTCATAAAGATGACAGCCTTGATGGGAAAGAAGTGGCCTTGCATCAAACCTTTAACTATCGTTTGGTTGGAGCTTTGATTCCAAGCAATCGTACGACAGATTTATTTGAATATGGTTTTGAAGATAACTATGATGAAAAGCATGATGAGTACAATGGTGTTTATCGCAGCTATCTGATGACGGATGTCACCCTAAAAGACGGTTCTGTCTTAAAAGAAGGAACGGAAGTCACGAAATATACCTTGCAACAGGTGGATACAGAAAATGGCCTCGTGTCAATTTCATTTGATAAATCCTTCTTAGAGACTGTCTCTGATGATTCAGCCTTTCAGGCAGATGTTTACCTGCATATGAAACGGATTGCGGCTGGTCAGGTGGAGAATACCTATCTTCATACAGTGAATGGCTATGTCATCAGTTCAAATACAGTTGTAACACATACACCTCAACCTGAAGAACCAAGTCCAAATCAACCCACACCACCTCAACCACCAATTGAGACTATTGAACCGCCTGTTCCAGCAAGCATTTTGCCAAATACAGGGGAACAGGAATCCCTTTTGGGCTTGATTGGAGCTGGTATTCTACTTGGTACGGCTTATGGACTGAAGAAAAAGGAGGAGAAGTAGATGAATCCAAAAACTATTTATGAAAAGGATTCAGACCAAGATGGTTTGACAGATGCTCAGGAACTAGCTTTGGGAACCAATCCGCAGTCTGTTGACACAGATGGTGATGGTCAAGCTGATTTAGAGGAGCTACAATCTGGAAATTCACCACTAGTCCCACAAAAGGAGTTGTGTGATGGCTTGGAACTTTGACACCATGAAAGAGGCTTTGTCTGAAATGGAGAAGGTCGATTACCAAGAGTTTATCAAGGCCTTTCTCTCTTTGGAATTAAGTATTTCTGATAGAACAATCCTCAATCAGGTTTATCAAGATTATATGGATGAGGATGACCTATCCTTGATTAGTGATGAGCTACGAGTTAAAGTTGATAGTTATCAGGATGAAGTACAGGTAGATATGACTGACATTCTGGAAAAGTTGTACCGAACAGGTGAAGGCTCTAATTTTATTATGGATTTAATGTCCTCAAATAGTCTTTCAGACACCTTGGAACAGTATGAGGTTTTGGATAGTGACGATTATTCACTACTTAGCCTTGAAACCTTACAGGCCATGATTCAACAGGACTTGGCTATTTCTAGTCAGGATTATTTTGGAGATTTGGTTCGCCTTGCCTTGCAAAAAGATTTACTAGACCAGAAAAGTCATTTCTTACAACACTATGTGGCAACTGTAATGGATGGTATTCCACAAGAAAGAGACCAACGAGCCTTGGTCCTAGATTAACACAAAGGGCTGAGAAACACTCTCAGCCTTTTTAAAATGGGAGGGAATAATGAATCAAGAAGTCTTACTACAAATGATGAGAGCAACCATTCCTCGTGATAGAGCCTTGCTTGAAGCGTTTTTATATTACCAAGCAGAGCATTTTGATGAGGAGTGGGATAGTCTCGTTTATCAGTTTATGACCAATAGGCAGGGAATCAAAAGATCTGTTCAGGTACTTCACTTTGAGACAGATGTTTCAGCTTTTGTCCAGGCTAGTCCTTATGATACTGCTCATGATCTATTGACCTATACACAAGTTTTCGGCCAAACTGGTCTCCAAAAACTCGACAAACTATCGCCGTCTGAAAAAGACTTGGTGATTGAAGTGGCCTTGTTCAATCTGGCCACTCGTTTTCAACTATTAGACTCAAATGGACACTACCAAACTATTTCACCAGATTCTCTATTACAAAAGAGTAGGGGAGCTAATTTGGTCAATGTTTATCGTGTGGCAAATAATTTAGCGGATCGGATTAGTCGAGATATTGAACAGTTTCTCTTAACTTACGAGCCTGAGCTTGAAATAAAAGTAGATGAAACAGTTCTAGAAAATGAAGAAACTGGTGATGAGCACAAAGCTAGTGTTCATCAAGCAATATCATTTAGAGAAGATGGCTCTCTCATCATTGCTAGTTTGGATGTAGATTTGTCTCAACTAGATGTTCAAACAGGAAAAACAAGTCATCTGCCAGCTTATGAAGCGTTATCTTTACGACGTAAATTTGAGATTCTAACATATTTTGACCAAATTCGAAATGAACGTTCCAAAGTCCCAAGTTTTAGACGAGGTGATTTTGATACTGAGACGGAAATGACACCAGTCTTTGAGGGCGAGGAGTTACTTACCTATCTAGAAGCTGATGGCACTCCCTATGAGCTGAAACGAACGCTGACCACAGTCGAAGAAAAGGAATTAGAAAAAATTGGACAAGCCATTTGGATAGAAAATCAAGAAAAATTGACTCAGCTAGGGATTGAGCTATCTCAGTTTGAATCAGACCAAGTCGGTATTTTATTGGATGCGGCAGGTCGTTTTCGTTTGAAAAATGCGGACCTTGCTTTACTAGGTGGCTATCCCAAAGCCTCGGTAACTCAACTAGCCCTTGCGACAGAACTACTCCAAATGGGATTGAGTCATGAAAAGGTTGAATTTTTCTTTGGTAGCCAGCTTTCCATTGAAGAGCTGCGACAAGTTGCCTACGCCTTTTTACACCAAGAACTCAGCAGAGAAGATGCGGAGCAATTTGAAAAAGATAAACGCAATCAGCCAGATTTAACCCTCAGAGATTGGAAAAGCAAGCTAGAGAAAGCTGAGTCGAAAGTAGTAGTTGATGAAGAATTCGCGGAAAATCCACTAGTCCAGAGAGTATTGGACACTTATCCTCTGGGGTCATTGGTTTCCTATAAGGGACAGGACTTTGAGGTCGTGTCGGTCAGCGATGCTCGATTGAACGGTTTGATTCGGATTGAGTTAGTCAATGATTTTTCGGATATCATTGAACAAAATCCAGTTCTTTATATGAGGACCTGGGAAGAAGTCAGGCAGGCACTTCATCAGCTAAAGGCAGAAAAACAAACAGAGTTAGAAGAAGCGGACCAAGAATTAAACCTATTCTCATTTCTGGAAGAGGATCCAGTTCAGAGTATTGGACTATTGGAACCAGATGGTTCAGAAAAAGGTCATAACGATACTGAACTTGAAGAATCAGATAATCAAATTCCTGAAGAGGAAGTCGTCGAAACAATTCCAGAGATTCCAGTAACGGACTTTTATTTTCCAGAAGATATGACGGACTTTTATCCAAAGACTGCTAGAGATAAGGTTGAGACAAACATTGCGGCCATTCGTTTGGTAAAAAATCTAGAAGTAGAGCACCGCAATGCTTCATTAAGTGAACAAGAACTCCTTGCCAAGTATGTGGGCTGGGGTGGACTTGCCAATGATTTCTTTGATGACTATAATCCAAAATTTTCTATGGAACGAGAAGAACTGAAAAGCCTAGTCACTGATAAAGAGTATTCGGATATGAAACAGTCCTCCCTGACAGCCTATTACACAGACCCTGCCCTGATTCATCAGATGTGGGATAAGTTGGAAAGAGACGGCTTTACAGGTGGCAAAATCCTAGATCCTTCCATGGGAACAGGGAATTTCTTTGCGGCTATGCCCAAACACTTAAGAGAAAAGAGTGAGCTATATGGCGTAGAGCTAGATACCATTACAGGAGCCATTGCCAAGCACCTTCACCCGAATAGCCATATTGAAATTAAGGGCTTTGAGACGGTGGCTTTTAACGACAATAGTTTTGATTTGGTGATTTCAAATGTGCCGTTTGCCAATATACGAATTGCGGATAACAGGTACGATAAGCCTTATATGATTCATGACTACTTTGTCAAAAAGTCACTTGATTTGGTCCATGATGGTGGACAAGTAGCGATTATCTCTTCCACAGGAACCATGGATAAGCGAACAGAAAACATCTTACAAGATATTCGTGAGACAACTGAATTTCTTGGAGGGGTTCGATTGCCTGACTCTACCTTTAAGGCCATTGCAGGAACGAATGTTACAACGGATATGTTGTTCTTCCAGAAACACTTGAACAAGGGATATGTGACAGATGACTTAGCCTTTTCAGGTTCCATTCGTTATGAAAAGGATAGTCGCATTTGGCTCAATCCTTACTTTGATGGAGAATACAATAGCCAAGTGCTAGGAACCTACGAGGTCAGAAATTTTAACGGCGGAACACTTTCTGTTAAGGGGACTAGTGACAACCTCATCGCAAGTGTTGAAACTGCTCTACATCAAGTAAAAGCCCCAAGAGAGATTGATAGAAATGAAATCATCATTAATCCAGACATATTGACCAAACAAGTCATGGATACTTCCATTCCAGCTGAAATGAGGGAGAATCTGGGTCAGTACAGTTTTGGTTACCAGGGTTCTACAGTTTACTATCGAGATAACAAAGGCATTCGAGTGGGGACCAAGACGGAAGAAATCAGTTATTATGTCGATGAAGAGGGCAACTTCAAAGCATGGGACACCAAGCATTCTCAAAAACAGATTGATAGATTTATTAGCTTAGAGGTGACTGATAGCACTGCTCTAGATGTTTATGTGACCGATGATGCAGCCAAACGTGGTCAGTTTAAGGGTTATTATAAAAAGACAGTTTTCTATGAAACTCCCTTGTCTGAGAAAGAAGTGGCACGGATTAAGGGAATGGTCGATATTCGCAATGCCTACCAAGAAGTTATTGCCATTCAACGCTATTATGACTATGATAAGGAGACCTTTAACCACTTGTTAGGCAAACTCAATCGTACCTATGATAGCTTTGTCAAACGCTACGGGTATTTAAACAGTACAGTGAACCGCAATCTTTTTGATAGTGATGATAAGTATTCGCTTCTGGCTAGTTTGGAAGATGAAAGTCTAGATCCAAGTGGAAAGTCTGTTATCTATACTAAATCCCTTGCCTTTGAAAAGGCTCTAGTGCGTCCTGAAAAAGAGGTTAAAAAGGTACATACTGCCCTTGATGCCTTAAATTCCAGTTTGGCTGACGGACGTGGTGTTGATTTCGCTTATATGATGTCTATCTATCAGGTTGAATCGAAGATGACCTTGATTGAGGAGTTAGGTGACCTCATTATGCCTGATCCTGAGAAGTATTTGAATGGGGAACTGTCCTATGTTTCTCGCCAAGACTTTCTGTCAGGTGATGTCGTCACTAAGTTAGAAGTGGTGGACCTATTCGTGAAACAAGACAATCAGGACTTTAACTGGCCGCATTATGCAGGACTTCTAGAAACAGTCAAACCAGCACGCATTACTTTAGCAGACATTGATTATCGAATCGGTTCACGCTGGATTCCTTTGTCTGTTTACGGAAAATTTGCCCAAGAAACCTTTATGGGGAAAGCCTATGAACTGTCAGACCAAGAAGTAACAACAGTCCTTGAAGTCAGTCCCATTGACGGAGTTATCACTTACCAATCTAAGTTTGCCTATACCTATTCCAACGCAACGGATAGGAGTTTAGGTGTACCAGGTTCTCGTTATAATAGTGGTCGTAAAATATTTGAAAATCTCCTGAATTCCAATCAACCAACCATCACAAAACAAATTGTCGAAGGGGATAAGAAAAAGAATGTGACGGATGTGGAGAAAACAACAGTCCTGCGTGCCAAGGAAACACACCTACAAGAACTCTTTCAAGATTTTGTAGCAAAATATCCAGAAGTCCAACAGATGATTGAAGACACCTATAACAGTCTCTATAATCGTACAGTATCAAAGACCTATGATGGTAGCCATTTAACCATTGATGGACTTGCCCAGAATATCTCCTTACGTCCCCACCAAAAGAATGCCATTCAACGGATTGTGGAAGAAAAACGAGCTCTACTCGCCCATGAGGTAGGGTCTGGAAAAACCTTGACCATGCTTGGAGCTGGTTTCAAGTTGAAAGAACTAGGAATGGTACATAAACCACTTTATGTGGTGCCGTCTAGTTTAACTGCTCAGTTTGGTCAAGAAATCATGAAATTTTTCCCAACTAAGAAAGTTTATGTGACCACCAAGAAGGACTTTGTCAAAGCCAAACGTAAGCAGTTCGTATCACGTATTATCACAGGCGACTATGATGCCATTGTCATTGGAGATTCCCAGTTTGAAAAAATACCGATGAGTCGAGAGAAGCAGGTTACCTATATCAATGACAAGCTGGAGCAACTCAGAGAAATCAAACTAGGAAGTGATTCTGATTATACGGTCAAAGAAGCAGAGCGTTCAATCAAGGGACTAGAGCACCAGTTGGAAGAACTCCAAAAACTAGAGCGAGATACCTTTATTGAATTTGAAAACCTTGGAATTGATTTTCTTTTTGTGGATGAGGCTCATCATTTCAAGAATATCCGTCCAATCACTGGACTTGGGAATGTCGCGGGAATCACCAATACCACTTCAAAAAAGAACGTAGACATGGAGATGAAGGTGAGACAGGTTCAGGCAGAGCATGGCGATAGAAATGTCGTTTTTGCGACAGGAACACCAGTTTCTAACTCCATCAGTGAACTTTTCACCATGATGAATTACATTCAGCCCGATGTTTTGGAACGATATCAGGTATCCAATTTTGACTCATGGGTTGGGGCTTTTGGGAATATCGAAAACTCTATGGAACTAGCCCCGACAGGTGATAAATACCAACCTAAGAAACGGTTCAAGAAATTTGTCAATTTGCCTGAACTCATGCGAATCTACAAGGAAACTGCCGATATTCAGACATCAGACATGCTTGATTTACCTGTTCCTGAAGCTAAGATTATTGCGGTGGAAAGCGAGTTAACGCAAGCTCAGAAATACTATTTAGAAGAACTGATAGAGCGTTCAGACGCTATCAAGTCAGGTAGTGTTGACCCAAGTAGAGATAATATGTTAAAGATAACCGGGGAAGCTAGAAAACTAGCTATTGATATGCGGTTGATTGACCCTGTTTATACCTTATCAGATAATCAGAAAATCCTTCAAGTGGTTGATAATGTCGAGCGAATCTACCTTGAAGGAGCAGGAGAAAAGGCTACTCAGATGATTTTCTCTGATATTGGAACACCTAAAAGTAAGGAAGAAGGTTTTGATGTTTATAATGAACTGAAAGCTTTGCTGGTTGATCGAGGGATTCCCAAAGAACAGATTGCTTTTGTGCATGATGCCAATACCGATGAGAAGAAAAATTCCCTATCACGAAAGGTCAATAGTGGGGAAGTGCGGATTCTCATGGCATCTACGGAAAAAGGTGGAACGGGTCTAAACGTGCAATCACGCATGAAAGCTGTCCACCACTTAGATGTTCCCTGGAGGCCTTCTGATATTGTACAGCGAAATGGACGACTGATTCGACAAGGGAATATGCACCAAGAGGTGGATATTTATCACTACATTACCAAAGGGAGTTTTGATAATTACCTCTGGCAGACACAGGAGAATAAGCTCAAATATATCACTCAGATTATGACCTCAAAAGACCCTGTGCGGTCGGCAGAAGACATTGATGAACAAACCATGACCGCTTCTGACTTCAAAGCTCTAGCGACAGGTAACCCCTATCTCAAACTGAAAATGGAATTGGAAAATGAACTGACGGTGTTAGAAAATCAAAAACGAGCTTTTAATCGCTCAAAAGATGAATACCGCCACACAATTTCCTATTGCGAGAAGCACCTCCCTATTATAGAAAAACGGTTGAGTCAATATGATAAAGATATTGCCCAATCTTTGGCAACAAAGTCGCAAGATTTTGTCATGAGATTTGATAATCAGAAAATGGATAATCGTGCAGAAGCAGGGGACTATCTGCGAAAACTCATTACCTATAACCGCTCAGAGACCAAGGAAGTCAGAACACTTGCAAGCTTTAGAGGATTTGACTTAAAAATGACTACACGAGGTCCTAGTGAGCCCTTACCAGAGACCGTCTCTTTAACGATTGTAGGTGATAACCAATACACAGTCGCTCTTGATTTGAAATCAGACGTGGGAACCATTCAACGGATTAGTAATGCCATTGACCATATAATAGATGACCAAGAAAAGACAGAAGGGCTGGTAAAGGATTTAAAAGATAAGCTTCAAGTAGCCAAAGTAGAAGTTGAAAAAGTCTTTCCCAAGGAAGAAGATTATCAGCTTGTAAAGGCTAAGTATGATGTTTTGGCTCCCTTGGTTGAAAAAGAAGCAGAAATTGAGGAAATAGATGCGGCTTTGGCCAAGTTTAGTGAAGATACAACACCCCAAATGAAGCAACAAATAGCACTCGAGATATAAGAAAAAAGGCTGACAAATATTTTTGAACGCGGTAAAATGAAAGCAAGAAATCACAAAAGGAGAATAGATCATGGCCCAAACACTAGAAGAAATGCGTTATCAACTAGAAGAATGGTTGGCACAAGGCTTTACAAGCCCAGAGGATAGAGCCAACTACCAAGCTTTAAAGGAACAGTATGAAGATGAAACGCTTGATTATAGCTTCTCAAAGCGTGAAATCACTGGACAGCTGGAACTCATCATCACGAGTCGTGAGAATGATTTTCCAAGCTTAGATGAGGTGACGAAGGCGGAATACTTTGACTTGGTTGCCCAACTTGATGATTTAGACAAGGAACAGGCTAGCTATTACCGTAAGCAGTTATCCTAGAAAGAGGTGTAAGATGTTGGAACAAATTCTACAAAGCCTTTTGATTATCGCAGCAATAGGACTGTTGTTACTTGTCTTTTATCAGATTGTGAAAGTTTCAAGTACTTTATTCCTTATCGGACTCATCAGTGGAATAATCTTTATTGAAATCTATGGAATTTACCTCTTCTTTACTGAGAGCTACCTTTATACAGAAGATTTAGCAACTAATGGTATTTGGAGTTTTACTGGTTTTTATATTATCTTTAATAACTTTCTCTTGTTTATAATTACTATAAAAATCTTAAAAATAGAGCAACCTAAATCTTAGGATTATCAGAAATATGTAAATTGGTATTCCTAGTGATTGGTTTAAGATATTATTTTGCTTTTTTCAATACACATAGAAGAAAGCCAATGTGAACTGATATTTCAAGCTATAGTACAGTTCAGAATAGATGAACTTGAGAAGCAAAAAGCAAAATTTAATAAGAGGAATAAAGAGAACCAATTATTTAGTTTGCAGGTTTATTTTCTCGTTTCGTTATTTTTAGGATTTGTACCATAGAGTTTTGCCTTTTTTACTCATGTTTTACATCACTAATCGATTTATAATAATCTTATAGGGAAGCATAGTTACAAATAATTAATTATTCAAGGAGGAATTTATAATGAATAATATTAAACCAGAAATCTATGTTCAAACTGCAACTGATCAAGAAATTACATTATTAATTGGTGGTGCTGGAAGTGGGTTTGTTAAGACTCTAACTAAAGACTGTCCAGGCTTTTTATCAAATGTTTGTGTAAATATTGGATTCATCTCTGGGTGCAAAAATTGTTAAAATAAAAATTAGTTTGTAACTATGTATGTCCTATCGCCATAATTGATAGGGCATTTCCTTTTATTTTACTAGAGGTAATATCTATGACAATTAATATTACAGAGGAAAAAAGTTTTGATATAGTAATTTCAAAGGTAATAGAGGAATTTTCTTTCTCCACTTCAAAATTTAGTGAAGTGTGCTCCTTTTCTGATAGCATTATTAATAGTTTTAAGGAAGAGTTTAGAAAAATACTACTTCCTGTATTGGTCCAAGAAATAAATTTATTTAGGATAGGGAAAGGAACCAATTCAAAATATAGTGAATACAATGAATTTTGTAAAAATATTCTTAATAACGGTTTGTACTTTCTTGATAAATATCCAGTTTTAAAAAGAAGATTGAATCTTTTGAAAGAAAATTATGAAATTAGCATTGAATGTTTTTTGAAAAATTTAACCAAGAATTATAATGAAATTATAGAAAATTTTGATCTAAGGCAAGAAAATATAAGTGTAAAAATATTATCAATGGTGGGAGACAATCACGGTAGTAATAGGAATATCAGCTTTCAACTTCAAAATAAATCATTTTTTTATAAGACTTCAGGATACACTTTGTATCCAATTTTGAATGAATTAAATTGTAGAGTATTCGATTCTAAGTATTTCAAATTTCCTGATACATTCATTGGTAGCAATTTTATGATCCAAGAGAAGATTGACAATTTGTCCTGCCATGATAAAAGTCAAATCCATTCATTTTATAGAAATATGGGAGTGCTTTTGGCATTTACGTATGTGTTGAATGGAAATGATATGCACAATGAAAATATTATTGCTTGTAAAGAACATCCCTATGTGATTGATTTTGAAACTTTAATAAATCCTGTGTCACAAATAGAGGGAAGAATTTCACAAAGCATCTTTTCAACTGGCTTACTCCCAATGAAATATAGACGAAATTTTGATGGAATATTTGACTGTAGTAGTATAGGTCAAGTAAATATAGTTGTAAAAAAAGTTTTTGAAGAAATTAACCCGTTTAGTTCGGAATTACGATTGGAATTGACAGAACACCAATTTAATGATATCAAAGAATTCTTACCTTTACTCCATGAATCTCATATTTCTGCAAATAAATTTTTAGGTGATATTGAATCTGGATTCATATTTGGTTATTCAAGATTGAGAAGTTGTTATAAGATTATAAAAACAGTAGTCTTAAGGTATAAAAATGCCTTACTATGTAGATTGGTCTTAAGAAATACATCTGTATATTCAGCACTTATTGATCGAATTACTGTGCCAGATTTATTGATGGATGAGCTAAAAACAAGAAATGTTTTAACAAGCTTCTTAAAAGAAATACCAGTAATCAGTAGTCATGAAAAAAAGTACATTATGCTTGAAGTTGAGCAATTAGTTAATGGTGAGGTCCCATTGTTTACATTTGGTAATTTTGGAAATGTTTCAAGAAATGATACCCTGAATAATTCATAGCTCTAAATTTAACCTGTTTTTTTGAACAAATTGCCAATTTTTAAATTAGGCAGATACTTTCTTCCAAAATAATGTGTTTTCGAACAGGATGCCTACGGAAGAAGATCATAATAAAAATTATTTGTCTATTTAAGGGCAGACGAATCCCTTGAAAAAGAATCGGTTAAAAAATTTGTGTGATAACTAGTCTAAATCCATTGTTTGGATCGCCGCAGGCGTTCAAAAACCTTATAAAATTCAGTTTGATACACATGATAACTTGACAGTTTGAGATAGACCTGTCTCCCAGTCTGAACAAGTTTACCGGCTACTTTAAGCAATATCAGCCGGATGGAATGAATCGTCATGCCCTGGTTCACTTTATCAAAACCAATGCTTTTTAAAAAATTAACGAGGTTGTATGCAAGGACACTGATCATCATTCTGACATGATTTTCTAAGAAACGCGGGCTATCTGTTTTATCGAAGTAAAAGCCACCTTTCGCTTCTTTGATGAAATTTTCCATTGTTCCTCGCTTGCCGTAAAGAGAAAATATGACTTCAGGCGAGACATTGTCGGATAGATTAGTCACAATAAACGCATGATGAAATAGCAATTCTCCTCCTTCACGGACGGAGCGTATACAGACACGACGAGGTTTCGACCAGGATTGTGCTTGATAAGGTAGTGAAAAATACTGCACTTCTCGCTCTTCCCATTCTTGATTGTCCCCGTAAAGAACAGAATGTTCAGCTAACTGACTTAACCTCCGATTGCTCTTTAATCGGATAACGTACTGGCTTTCAGTTGCTTCACAAGACTCATACACCTCTGGTGTGGCGAAGCCGCTGTCACCCCGAACCAATATCTCGGTATGAGGTAACGTGCTCTTGTAGTGGTGTAAAAGCGGGTTGATAAAGGCTTTTACCCCTTTAGATGTGTACTGATTGCCTGAACGCAGTTCAGCTTTTAAGAAATCTCCGGTCAGTCCATCAAAGGCAACTAATGGGTGATAGCCGTAGGTTTGATAATGGGCATTATAATCTGTTTGTTCTTGGCGTCCAAAGGTATCCGAATGTGTGGAATCGACATCAATGATTAACTCGGTGTCATTGCGAATTAAACGTGCTTTATCAATCAATGACTGATTTAATGCTTGGAGTTGATCGATGTTCTCCTCGGTGAAACGATCCAGAAACCGTGAGATTGAGGATTGTGATGCCAACTGTTTTTTACCGAGTACAGCTTGAAAGACAGGATCCCGTCTTAATAGATTAGCTGATGAGTCTGCCGAGTAACCAGCAATTAATTGCATAATAAGCTGTTCCAATATCGCTAAGTTATCATGGGTAAAATAAGCCCGATGATCTGTAATATGGAGCCATTGTTTAGCTAAGTGCGAAAAGCCGAAGGTATTCATTAATTCTTTAACCAGGACTAACCCCGAATCACTTGATAGACGACCACCGGTATGTGAAATAGTGATATTTGAATTGAATTTAACTTGATTTTTGTGTAAGCTAGTCATGAGAAGAACTCCTTTCTTATGGTTGGTTTCGTCACCTTTACCATAGCAGAATGGGGTTCTTTTTTCATCACTTAAGGGGTGAAACTAAAAAAGTAATTATCAGACTGCCGTTAGGCAGTTTCAGACGGTTTCAATTAAAAAGTATGAATTATTCAGGGTAAACATCTTTCGTTGTATTGTAAATTAACGCCATCCAAAATTTTGATTCAAGATTTTCTTTCGGTTTATTATATGTTTGAGCCAATATAAGCTACAAAACTGCTGTCTATCCATTTTTGAGTAACCTCATTTATATCAATCCCAATAGTAGCCAACCCAATAATGCTGCAATCCAATTTCTCTAACAAAGCTATTAAAGCCTTCATTTGAGAACCTGTCTCTATCCAATCATCTACAATCAAAACTCTTTTGTTCCTCACAATAGAACTCTTAGATATTTCAAAGCTTTTATCTTGACCTGAATAGTCGGTAAAATGTGTCGAAATAATCTCTTCTTTTGCGTATGGCAGCTTATCACCTTTTCTTACTCCAATAAACCCCACTCCAAGTTCTTTGGCTATGGCAGTGCCTAGTATCCATCCAATTGCTTCTGGGGCAGCCACATAATCTACTTTATTTTGAAAATCCAATGATAGTACTTTTACAATTTTATCAAAAACGGTTTTATGTGTAAAAATAGTTAGTAAATCATATTTTCCAATTGAGTTACGAGGTAATATACCTCTAATTTCATTTATAACATCAGTACTTTCCATACATTTACACCCCTTGCTTATGGTTAATAATCTTTGCTAATCTTTAAAAATAGTCATTTTCAACATATTTTTTATACATGTCCTCGGTATATCTTGTTATGTTCTTACCATACTCTGGATAATCAAACCCCAGTAGTTCTGCTACCTCTTTGGACACTTCCCTGAACAATTGGTGGCATATAAATAATGACTTCCAAATATTTTCATAGGAATCCATGCGATATGTAGATAATAATCTATTCCATAGATCTTCATCAATGTATTTGTTAATATACTTATAATTTTTCCCAACACTTAATGAAAATTCTGTCTTTATCCCAACCTTCCACGACATCATCCTAAGTAGTTCAAACCGTAGAATCTGGTTCAGATGATCGATTGCAAACAGTATCTCTTTGCGGCACAATCCTTTAATAACATAAGGTGTTACATTCCAAAATTCATTGCAGCAATCATCATACTCCCTTGCGCTTGGCTTTCTTACATGATAATCTATATCAGTCGGAACTATGTCCCTTTTAATTCTACAATCTTTATCAATTAGAACCTTTATTAATTTATCGCCCTTTAGGTAATTATCTAACTCTTCCAAGGGCAATAAGGTAAGATCAATTTTATTGTAATCATCAAATAGCATAAGATAGGAAAATCCCTTTTCTTCAGGTGGGAATAATTCCATATCCTCCGGCTTTTGCATCATTATTATATTCCCAAATTGATTAAGCCAGTCATCATTAGATATAAACGGTTCTATATCACTTACAAAATATGTAATATCATAATCCTGAAATTCATCTTTAGGTATATTAATATTTGCGCGTGACCCCTCAAGGGTCACAATTCGAATACGTTCATCCTGTTCTGCTAAAGAAAGTACTAAATCCATCATTTCTTTTTCTGATCTCATTTACATACTCCTCGTTTATTTTTTCTATATTATTACATCTTCTTTTTTGCCGATACAATCAGCATCATTGGGCGTCGCATTTCATCCGCCATCCCCGGAATATCCATCATGTTCTCTGGCGGCTGTGGCTCCACAATCTGATTTATTATAAAACTATTTGAAAGCAGTGTATTTAGATATGTGGTCAGTGTTCTATGATATTTTGTAACCTTTTCTTCCAAAAACATAGCTGTCCGTTTGCCCTCATAATAATAATTGTCCACCGGGAAATGCAGTATTTCTCCTTTTTCGTTATAATACCAGTCTTGTGTTCCATGAGCAGTAAAAACAGGATGTTCAACTGTAAAAACTAAATTGCCACCAGCCTTCAGCATCCTATATATCTTTTTTATTAAATTCTCATAGTCTGCTACATAATGAAACGCAAGCGAACTTAGTATTACATCAAAGCTCTCCTCTGGGAAATCCACATCTTCTATGGCACAGCATTCATATTCAATCTGTGGAAAATGGGTTTTTCCTTTTGCTACTTCGAGCATTTTATGAGAAATATCAACACCTACTACAGAGGAAGCACCGTTTTCCATCGCATATATACAGTGCCATCCATAGCCGCATCCTAAATCAAGCACACGCTTACCCTTAAAATCAGGTAGCATCTTTTTCAAAGTCTCCCATTCTCCCGCACCAGCCAGTCCTTTCTGCGAGCGACTCATTTGACTGTATTTTTGAAAAAATATATTATCATCATATTTGTTTTCTTTCATCTGAACTCTCCTCGTTTAAAAAGTTATTTATCTCCGATACAATTTCATTCACTTCTTTATAAAGTTTCTCGGTCATATCGTAGCATTCAAAAAGAGAAAGACCGAGTACTTCAAAAATATGATTAACTCTTTCGGCATATTTTTCAGGTTTATATTCAAAAGTTTCAAGCAGTTTTATAGCTTTCTTTTCGTTAATGCAATAAGCATTATTACATGCAAATAGTACTTGATTTAAGCATGAAATAATACGAAAAACATGGCCTGCAATATAATATTTATCCTCTACCCCCGCATTTGCTTTTACAAACATTAAAGAGAATTCAGCTTCAAATATAAAAAAGTTCATCAAGCTTTTCTTTAGAGCAGTAGGGTAAATTTCTGCCTGCTTTTTTAATTCGCATAAGCTTTCGTTCTTAGCATATAGTATTTTACTAATCGCTAATTCTCCACGATACATTGCACTTATATAACCATGGGGATGCCCGGTCTGATAATTGGCAGTAACAATTCCTTGCTCCGTATCTTTGATTATTTGTTCTACCCGTTTTATATCACGTAAAATCAAGTCAACATGATACCCATTTATAAATAACCATCCGCCGCCATTAATCCAATCACCCCACGCTCCGGGAGGCACAACAAGGTTGTTTCTATTTTTATCATCCAATTCTGTAGCAATTTGATTAATCGCTGTCAGGTCAAATGAGTCTGAATTGTAATAGATTCCGATATCTATATCAGAATTTTCTGTATGGGTGCCTCTTGCACGTGAGCCCCCTAATACGATGCCTTCTATAAAAGGCAAAGATGATAATTTCTCTGTTACTATTTGAATAACATTACCTACCATATAAACATCCTCCTTTATTCGTTAGATATTTTTATTTCTTCTCCATCTGGTAAAATAAATGCCTGCACAAACTTGACACCTAGCACATCAGCAATGGCCTTCAACTCATCCAAGGTTACTGTTTCTCGTTGTAATTTTTTATTGAAATTCTGTGGAGTCTGGCCAATACGTCTAGCAAGTTCGGAAACACTTATATTCATTTGCTCACACAGTTCTTTAATCATTTCTGCCGTAGTCATACAGCACCTCCAAGTTTACGCTAAGAATATTATAAACCATTTGGTTGATAAACACAATAGTTATTAAAATATTATTATAATCAGCAAGCAAAAGAAAACCCACAACTCTACTGTAGAGTCATGGGCTATTTACTTCTGGTTTTCATATTTCCATTTCGATGCCAGATTTGAAGGCTATGACGAAGTGGCCTTCATAGACTGTAACGCTCTGGATTATCTTCCTTACAAGCTTATCATCATATTCTAAGGTGCGGAATTTGTTCTTGCGGATAAATTCAATCAGCTCATTGATTCGCTCGTTCTCGCCACTGAGGGAGGCATCTTCTACTAAAAGGATCTGTCGCTTGTCTCTCAGCTCATCAATCTCATCTGCTAAGTGGTCATAGTCTTGACCCTTGTTCGCCAGCTTGATTAGTTCTTTTTGTTTTTCCTCTAGTGAGTTGTTAATCTCTGAAATTTGGTATTCTGTAGTTTCGCCAATCACAGCATGAATATAAGTATTCCAATGCTCAAACGGTTACTGTAAAATTGGCTAGAGATGGGCGGGAACTCTCTTTATCAGTTATGGATAATGGCTATTATCAAAAGTTAAAACCATTTAAACATGGACACGGATTATTAGTCTTGGAAGAACAAGTAAAGTCAGTAGGGGGGACTATTACTTTTGAGCAAGCGGACTCTAACGGATTAAGAGTCGATATCAAATTGATGATGGAAGGAGAGAAGGCAATTGAAAATTTTATTAATAGATGATCATAGCCTGTTTGCAGAGAGTTTAGCCTTAACTATACATCAGTATCAACCAGATATTCACATTGATATAATGAATGATGAAGATGAATTTAAAAGCATTTTTTCAAAAGTAATTGAGTACCAAGTGATACTATTAGACATTAACTTAGACAATAAATTTAGTACGGATGGCTTTGGAATAGCTCAAGATATTTTAGAGGAATATCCTGATTCCAAGATAGCATTATTGACGGGATTTGATTTACCTGTATATGAATATCAAGCTCAGAAGTTAGGAGTAAAGGCATTTGTTCCTAAAAATATAAGTTCCAAAAGATTAATTCAGATTCTTAAAGATATTTCCTATGGGAAAAATTATTTTCCAAATCAGAATTATTTTATAGATGAATTGACAGAACGCGAAAAAGAAATACTTATACATTTAGGAAATGGGGAAAAACGAAAAGACATTGCTAAATCCCTTTACATTTCTGATAGAACGCTAACGAATCATATTCAAAATATATTGGAAAAACTCGAAGTTGATTCAACGTTAAAAGCTGTTATAAAAGCTCAGAAGTTAGGATATATTAAGTAATTACCCTTTTTACTCATGATTTTGTATTGTAACTTAGATATACTGGTGTAAAGGAGGTTCAAATTCATGAAAAAAGTAATACCGTATGCGTTATTAACTCTATCAATGTTTTTTCTATTCAATGCCATCCGAATATATCTTGAGAGTAGGTCTCTGTATGTTGTCGATGTTTTGTTATTCATAGTCTTTCTAGTATGTAGTTTCAAATTTAGAAAGCAATAATGTAGAATAAATACAAAGATATACTATCTTCTACATTTGATAAGTTATAAATTATTCAGATGGTCATAATTTGGTTGTTAAAAAGCCCCATTGCAGCTGTAGTAGGAAACTTATAATCTATAGGAGAGAGGAACAGATTGATTCTATCTTTTTGATGTTAAGTTAGTTTAGAAATTTGTTTCTGAAGTTTGTAACTTGTCGAAAACTGAGTGACTGACGTTTGATATCCTTGATGAGCTTATCGATTGCTTTAAATTAGTGTTAGAATAGGGAAATTCCGTCAGATAGCAGTTCTAACTGCCGTTGTACGACAGAGGTTGAGAAAGGAAGTCTTTAGGTAGTGGAAGTGTCGGTGAGTTTTTCGGTGCAGTATTGAGTGATCTTTATGCAGATGGGTTGTGAGATTTAGTGTTTTTTGATGAGAGACACTTCAGTGACTGTCATCTGTTTACAGGATTTACACTGAAGAAGACATCTTTGGTTTTTAACATAGTTGGCATCCCTTTGATATTCAGAATAGATACTGTAGATTTATGTTGGTAATAACATCTGACTAAGGTAGTTTGGAGCTGGGTAATCAAGCTCACGCTGAATAGTGATATGCGTGTTGACTTGAAAAAATGGTCTCGATTTGATGTTCTTATTTTCTAATTCGAAGAGTACTGTGGTATTCTAAAATTGTTCCATAAGCACTTCCTAATGATGATTAGGGAGGTCTTATGGAACTTTTTTATATACTCAAAAAACTATAGCCTCTGTATAGATTGTTCCTACTACAGAAATTATAGGATATGTCTTTTATTGTAGTATATCTTAAAAATATTTAGTTTAAATTATTCTACAAAGTAGTTAATCCGGAAAATAAAGTTATTTGGCTCAGTTTTAAAGTAATCGGAGTGAAAATTTTTAATGTTCTTAAAGAGTCATTATAACTATATTTTCTTGAAAAGATATTTGAGCACCAATTTCTGAAAACTAGTTCAGTAGAATTTGGAATAGAGCTGGCTACTTCAAAACGCAACGAACTATAATTCAACATCTTTATCTATTGAATAGGTTCTGGTTTGCTATTTTTGATTTTTACAGAGTATAATTTGTAGTTAATCATATTTTTCTTGTGATAAAATTTCCAACTTAATCTTGATATGATGAGGCTATCACTAATAAAGGAGTAAGCCATGTTAAATAAAGTGAAAGCTCGATTTCTGATTGGAGTAGGAGGTTTAATCGCAGTCAGTTTTATGGTCATGATTGGCTACACGATTGGCTCACAAACCATTTCAAAGCAAACAGCGAACCAAATACGAGCAGAAGCCAATAAACTTGTGTCAAAGAAAAAGCAGGAGGAAAGAGCGACAGTCCTATCAGATGAGCTTGTCAAAGAATTTCTCACTCAATATTTCACCAAGGTTCAGCTGGGTGAAAATAACGCTCGTATCAAGCCCTACATGACGGACTCGGCATTTTCAGAAGAGGAAGCAAATCAGAATAAAGCAATTAATCAAGTTTATAAAGATTATATGCTTGACTACCGATTTGAATCAGCGAGTATCTATGTCAATACAGAAAGCAATGTTGCACTTGCGGAAGTTACCTATCAAGTGACCTATGTTTCTGATTTGAGTGAGCAACAACAGCGAACCACTCAGACAGAAATCAAGACGGTTATGTTATCCTACTCCAAAGTTTCCGACAAGCTCCTGGTTAATCAGTTGACCATTTGGAATGGGAAACTGGAGGACATGAAAGAAGCCACAAATGGTGCTAATTCCAGCATACCAACGATCCAAGGAACTACAACAAGTGAGAACAACTAGCAGGAGACAGTCTTCTGCTTTTTTGATAGGGAGACAAGATGACACGAATTAAAATAGTAAAACAAAAGACCATTTTAGATGTGGCTGAAAGTTTGGGTTATTCCTTCAGACGTTTATCAGGACACATTTATGAACACCCAGACCATGATTCCTTTCGGATTTTTGCCGATACCAATACTTTCAAATGGTTTTCAAGAGATATACAAGGGGATGTGATTGACTTTGTTCAATTAGTGGCAGGTGTTACTTTCAAAGAGGCTGTATCCTATCTTGAAACTGGAGATTTTGAACAGGCTACGGTGATAGAAGAAACTTATCAACCGTTTCAATATTATTTGCATGAAGAACCGATTCAGCAAGCACGTATTTACTTAAAAGACATCCGTGGCCTAAGTGATCAGACTATCAATACCTTTGGTAGACAAGGATTGCTTGCTCAAGCTACTTATCAAGCGGAGTCAGTTTTAGTGTTTAAAAGCTATGACCATAATGGTGTCTTACAGGCCGCAAGCCTTCAAGGTCTCGTCAAAAATGAAGAAAGACACAAACGTGGTTATTTGAAGAAAATCATGAAAGGCTCTCATGGCTATGTCGGTATTAGTTTCGATATTGGTAATCCCAAGCGACTCATTTTTTGTGAATCAGTTATCGATATGATGAGTTATTATCAGCTTTACCAAAAGCAATTATCCGATGTTCGCCTGATTTCAATGGAAGGTTTAAAACTTTCTGTGATTGCTTATCAGACCTTGCGTCTAGCAGCAGAGGAACAGGGGAAATTGGCATTTCTAGATACAGTAAATCCAAGCAGACTTAGCTATTATCTTCGGGCAATACAAGAGACGACAACCTTTTTTCAAACTCATTCAAACGTGTTAACTTTGGCTGTTGATAACGATGAAGCAGGAAGAGAATTTTGTCAGAAACTGTCAGATAAAGGACTTCCGATTTCTCGAGATTTACCACCATTGCAAGGACTTGAAACAAAGTCAGATTGGAATGATATTGTGAAACAACAGAAGGAAATATCCTTAAGTGATATTATCCAAACAGCCCAAGCACAAGTTAATAAGAATCATCCTTCACCTAAACGAGAGCACGTTTTGGAATTGTGATAACAAAATCAAGCCCACTATCATAATCTAGAGAGTGACAAGGAGGACCCCCTATGAGTGTGATTGAACGTCTGGCTGAAAAAGTAGCTAGGCAAGAAGAAAAGGTCTCACGTGAGACGGAGAAATTGGAAAACTATCGAGACCAACTACAAACAGCTATGTATAGTACCTTTATCAAACGGCAACAATCAAGTCAGTTGTCTTTTCATGAAGCACTAGAGCAAGCCTTTGGTAAAGAAACTACACTATACCCAGATTACAGAAATGAGGATACAGAATGAGTAAAACATGGAATTTTGATCAGCCACTAGATGATGTGAAACCGACATCGTCCAATGAAGAGAGAGCTAAAATCGCAGCACTTTTCCATAAACAGGATGAAAAACCAATTGAAGAAGTAGATTATGTGGCTGCTTTTGAACAGCAACAAAAGGAGTCAAAATCTAAAGATGACCAAACGCCTGAATCAAAAGTTAAACAAAGTCAGCCGAAGAAAGTAAATATCACAAGTGACTACAAACAGCACTTGACAGACACCATTGCACAAAACAACAAGGATATTTCCGCCTGTCAGAAGCAAATTGAAGAACTTCATCAATTGATTGATGAAAAGAAAATCCAAAATAAAAAGTTGCAGGCTATTTCAGTAGCCATTGATGATTTATAAGTCAGGTAGTCCTATGCGGGCTACCTTTTTACAATTGAAGGAGAATATAATGAAATTTTTTCAAAAGAAAAAACAAAACCAGGATCAATTCAAACGACTGATTCATCGACTATCAGAGATGTCAGATAGTAAGCTAACCAAAGTAGAGCAACTCCTAGATGTGGTCTTTGATTCTAGTTTCAAGTCTAGTGAGAGAGTGGAAATATCTAGGGACATTATAACCGATGAGGAAGAAAGTCTTGATAAGTCAATTCAAGAAGCGAAAAATAAACTGAATACTGAGCAGTTGGAGAAGCGAATAGAGCAGTTTAAGCAATCGAAGAAACCTAAAAACGGCTAACGCACCATATTTGGTGCGTTAGCCGTTTTTTATGGTATAATGAAAGCAAATATGAGGAGGTCTTTATCTATGATCGGAGACAATATAAAATCACTACGCCGAACACACGATTTAACACAGCCAGAATTTGCGAAAATGGTCGGGATTTCACGCAATAGTCTGAGTCGCTACGAAAATGGAACCAGCACTGTTTCAACTGAACTCATCGACCGTATTTGTCAGAAATTTAACGTTTCTTATGTCGATATTGTAGGAGAGGACAAGATGTTAACTCCTGTCGAAGATTACCATCTGACTTTAAAAGTAGAAGTGATAAAAGAACGTGGAGCAGCCATTTTATCACAGCTTTATCGATATCAAGATAGTCAGGATATTGCTTTTGATGATGAATCCAACCCTTGGATTCTCATGAGTGATGATTTGGCTGAATTGATCAATACGAAAATTTACCTTGTCGATACTTTCGATGAAATTGAGCGTTACAATGGCTATTTAGACGGTATCGAGCGGATGTTGGACATGGTGCATCATCGGGTGGTGGCTTAATGAGGTTGGAAGAATTTAGTGAGGCTGCATTTCAGAAGGCCTTACAGCGAACCATTCGGGCTTTAATCCGAGGCAAAACAATTCCAGAACAACCGAAAGCTATCTTACTTGGAGGACAAAGCGGAGCCGGTAAGACAACGATTCATCGGATTAAGCAAAAGGAATTTCAAGGCAATATCATTATCATCGATGGTGACAGCTACCGTTCTCAACATCCCAATTACTTAGCACTGCAAGAAAAGTATGGCAAGGACAGCGTGGACTATACCAAGGGATTTGCAGGAAAAATGGTAGAACATCTGGTTGATGAACTTAGTACACAAGGTTATCATTTGTTAATTGAAGGGACTTTGCGTACCACTCAAGTTCCTCGTCAGACTGCTCAATTATTAGCTTCGAAAGGATACCAAGTTTCCTTAGCTGTGATTGGTACCAAACCAGAATTGTCCTATCTCAACACCTTGATTCGTTACGAAGAACTTTATGCTATCGATCCTAATCAGGCTAGAGCAACACCAAAAGAACACCATGATGGGATTGTTGAGAACTTGGTTGATAACCTAAGCGAGTTAGAAAGAGAGCAACTCTTTGACCAAATTCAAATTTATCAAAGAGATAGAACTTGTATCTATGATTCTGAAATTGATGAGGGATCCGCGGTAGAAGTGCTACAAGAATGCCTCTTTGGGCAATGGAGTAAAGTCGAGGAAGAGATGTTGAAGGCCGGACAGGAACGGTTGGGGGAATTAGTCTCAGCTAATGGAGAGAAGAAATGAAATTAACAAAAGTATTTAATTATCAGTTTCAGTGTCGCAATTCTTATCTGCTTGCTGGTAGCGTTTGTATTCAAACGGATTCGCTATGATACGGTTAAACAACTTTACCACCGTCAAAAACTGGCAAAGATGATACTTGAAAACAAGTGGTATGAATCTGAACAGGTCAAAACAGAGGGTTTCTTTAAAGATAGTGCTGGTCGTACAAAGGAAAAGATAACCTACTTCCCTAAAATGTATTATCGACTTAAAAATGGCTTGATACAGATACGGGTGGAAATCACGCTGGGAAAATATCAAGACCAACTCTTACACTTGGAAAAGAAATTAGAGAGTGGCTTGTACTGTGAGCTGACGGATAAAGAGTTAAAGGATTCCTATGTGGAATATACTTTGCTCTATGACACCATAGCCAGTCGTATTTCTATTGATGAAGTAGAAGCTAAAGATGGTAAACTTCGCTTAATGAAAAACGTATGGTGGGAATATGATAAGCTCCCTCATATGTTGATTGCTGGTGGTACAGGTGGCGGTAAAACTTACTTTATACTGACACTGATTGAAGCCTTGCTTCATACAGATTCAAAACTGTATATTCTTGACCCGAAAAATGCTGATCTTGCGGACTTAGGTTCTGTGATGGCAAATGTCTACTATAGAAAAGAAGACTTGCTTTCTTGCATTGAAACATTCTATGAAGAAATGATGAAACGTAGTGAGGAAATGAAGCAGATGAAGAACTATAAGACTGGCAAAAATTATGCTTACTTAGGTCTCTCGGCACACTTCTTAATCTTTGATGAATACGTCGCTTTCATGGAAATGCTGGGAACAAAAGAAAACACCGCAGTTATGAATAAGCTGAAACAGATTGTCATGTTAGGTCGTCAAGCTGGCTTCTTTCTAATACTGGCTTGTCAACGTCCAGACGCAAAATATTTAGGCGACGGAATCCGTGATCAGTTTAATTTCAGAGTGGCTTTAGGTCGTATGTCTGAAATGGGCTATGGCATGATGTTTGGCAGTGACGTACAAAAGGATTTCTTCTTAAAGCGAATCAAAGGTCGTGGCTATGTTGATGTAGGAACAAGTGTCATATCAGAGTTTTATACTCCCCTTGTACCAAAAGGATATGATTTCTTGGAGGAAATTAAAAAGTTATCCAACAGCAGACAGTCCACGCAGGCGACGTGCGAAGCGGAAGTCGCAGGTGTGGACTGATCTTGCTGGCTGGTGTGGCAATAGCCACGCCAGCACTTAACCCCCCGTATCTAACAGGGGGGTACAAATCGACAGGAAACAGTCAAAAAAACATTAGAAAATCCTTTGGTTACAAGGGATTTACAAAATTTCAGCGTATGTCAAATGGGCTTTAAAAGTTGACATACGCCTTTTTGATTGGAGGGATTTTTACTGAATGAACAAACTTGGTTACAGCATTTAAAAGAAAAACGCTTGGCTTATGGACTATCTCAAAACCGTTTAGCTGTTGCGACTGGTATTACAAGGCAGTATCTAAGCGATATTGAAACAGGAAAAGTCAAGCCATCAGAGGATTTACAGCAGTCCCTTTGGGAAGCTCTGGAACGCTTCAATCCCGACGCTCCCCTTGAAATGCTGTTTGATTATGTAAGAATTCGCTTTCCGACAACAGACGTACAGCAGGTGGTCGAAAACATCTTACAACTGAAACTGTCCTATTTTCTTCATGAGGACTATGGTTTCTATTCTTATTCAGAGCATTATGCTTTAGGCGACATATTCGTCCTTTGCTCCCATGAACTGGACAAAGGAGTTCTGGTGGAATTGAAAGGTCGTGGGTGCAGACAATTTGAAAGCTATCTTCTGGCACAACAAAGAAACTGGTATGAGTTCTTTATGGACGTTTTGGTGGCTGGCGGTGTGATGAAACGCCTTGACCTTGCCATTAACGATAAGACAGGGATTTTAAATATCCCTGTACTCACTGAAAAGTGCCAACAGGAAGAATGTATCTCCGTCTTCCGCAGTTTTAAAAGCTATCGCAGTGGCGAACTGGTACGCAAAGAGGAAAAGGAATGTATGGGAAACACCCTCTATATCGGTTCATTACAAAGTGAAGTTTATTTCTGTATCTATGAAAAGGACTACGAGCAGTACAAGAAAAATGATATTCCCATTGAAGACGCAGAAGTAAAAAACCGTTTTGAGATTCGATTGAAAAATGAGCGTGCCTATTATGCAGTCCGTGATTTACTCGTCTATGACAATCCAGAGCATACCGCCTTTAAAATTATCAATCGGTATATCCGTTTTGTAGATAAAGACGATTCCAAACCTCGTTCTGATTGGAAACTGAATGAAGAATGGGCTTGGTTTATTGGGAACAATCGTGAACGATTAAAACTAACCACAAAACCAGAGCCTTACTCCTTCCAAAGGACGCTGAACTGGCTATCTCATCAAGTTGCCCCGACCTTAAAGGTTGCGATTAAACTTGATGAAATCAACCAGACGCAGGTTGTAAAAGACATTCTCGACCATGCGAAACTGACAGACCGACACAAGCAGATTTTGAAGCAACAGTCAGTAAAAGAACAGGACGTGATAACAACAAAAAAATAACTCAAATACAAATTCATTGAATATAGAGAGGAGAACATTTTTATGAATTTTGGACAAAACCTTTATAACTGGTTTCTATCAAACGCTCAATCACTGGTGCTTTTAGCAATCGTTGTGATTGGCTTGTATCTTGGCTTCAAGCGTGAGTTTAGCAAACTGATTGGCTTTTTAATTATTGCGATTATTGCGGTTGGCTTAGTCTTCAACGCTGCTGGAGTAAAAGACATTTTACTAGAGCTATTCAATCGCATTATTGGTGCTTAAATAAAACCGTTCTTTTGTGGAATATAAGTGGTTTTCTTATGTTCCGCAAAGGAATGGTACACCAAACGAAGTGCGGTAGGGATTTTTGAATCTCTACAAAGAAAGGACGTGAATATATGGACGATATGCAAGTCTATATTGCGAATTTAGGCAAATACAATGAGGGCGAATTGGTCGGTGCGTGGTTTACCTTTCCCATTGACTTTGAGGAAGTCAAAGAGAAAATCGGCTTGAATGATGAATATGAGGAATACGCCATTCATGACTACGAGTTACCCTTTACGGTTGACGAATACACTTCCATTGGCGAACTCAATCGACTATGGGAAATGGTATCGGAATTACCCGAAGAATTACAATCGGAGCTATCTGCTCTGCTCACTCATTTTTCAAGCATTGAAGAACTAAGCGAACATCAAGAGGATATTATCATTCATTCCGATTGTGATGATATGTATGACGTGGCACGCTACTACATTGAAGAAACGGGTGCTTTAGGCGAAGTACCAGCTAGTCTTCAAAACTATATTGATTATCAAGCCTATGGTCGGGATTTAGACCTTTCAGGAACGTTTATCTCAACCAATCATGGGATTTTTGAAATCGTCTATTAAATCTGTCGGTACATTACTACTGGCAGATTTTCTATTTTACGGGGTGGCTCAATCAGCTACCCCTATTTTTTATGAAAGGATTGATTACATGAAGAAAATACGAAGCTATACCAGTATCTGGTCTGTGGAAAAGGTACTGTATTCTATCAATGATTTTAGACTTCCGTTTCCCATAACCTTTACGCAAATGACATGGTTTGTCGTGTCACTCTTTGCAGTGATGATACTTGGCAACTTGCCCCCTCTTTCCATGATAGAGGGAGCATTTCTCAAATACTTTGGGATTCCTGTGGCTTTCACATGGTTTATGTCTACAAAAACTTTTGATGGTAAAAAGCCTTATGGATTTTTGAAGTCTGTCATTGCTTATGCACTGCGACCAAAGCTGACCTATGCAGGAAAAAAAGTAACGCTTGGCAGAAACCAGCCACAAGAAGCCATTACAGCAGTTAGGAGTGAATTTTATGGCATATCCAATTAAATACATTGAAAACAATCTCGTCTGGAATAAAGACGGGGAATGTTATGCTTACTATGAGCTTGTTCCTTACAATTACTCATTTCTAAGTCCAGAACAGAAAATACAAGTGCATGATTCTTTCAGACAGCTTATCGCACAAAATCGTGATGGCAAAATTCATGCTTTACAAATCAGTACAGAATCCAGCATACGTTCTGCACAAGAGCGTTCCAAAAATGAAGTCACTGGCAAGCTCAAAGCGGTTGCCTATGACAAAATCGACCAACAGACAGACGCTTTAATATCCATGATTGGCGAAAATCAAGTGAACTACCGTTTCTTTATCGGCTTTAAGTTGCTTCTCAACGATCAGGAGTTTTCTATGAAAAGTCTTACCGTTGAAGCAAAAAATGCTTTGTCTGATTTTGTCTATGATGTGAACCATAAGCTGATGGGCGATTTTGTTAGTATGAGTAATGATGAAATCCTGCGTTTTCAGAAGATGGAAAAGCTCTTAGAAAATAAAATCTCTCGTCGTTTCAAAATCCGCAGGTTAGATAAGGACGACTTCGGCTATCTGATTGAACACCTTTACGGACAGACAGGCACTGCCTATGAAGAGTATGAGTACCATCTATCAAAGAAAAAGCTGGATAATGAAACGCTGATTAAATACTATGACTTGATTAAGCCTACTCGCTGTTTGGTGGAAGAAAAACAGCGATATTTGAAAATCCAGCAGGAAGATGAAACCGTCTATGTAGCTTACTTTACCATTAACAGCATTGTCGGAGAACTGGACTTCCCGTCCTCTGAAATCTTCTACTACCAGCAACAGCAATTTACATTCCCGATTGATACGTCAATGAATGTGGAAATTGTAGCGAATCGTAAAGCCCTATCTACTGTCCGCAATAAAAAGAAAGAACTGAAAGACTTGGATAACCACGCTTGGCAAAGTGATAATGAAACCAGCTCCAATGTGGCGGAAGCTCTGGAAAGTGTGAATGAGCTGGAAACCAATTTAGACCAAAGCAAGGAATCTATGTACAAGCTGTCTTATGTGGTAAGGGTATCAGCAAATGATCTTGACGAACTCAAACGTCGTTGTAATGAAGTGAAAGATTTTTATGACGATTTAAGCGTAAAACTGGTACGACCATTTGGGGATATGCTCGGCTTACATGAAGAATTTTTACCTGCCAGCAAGCGTTATATGAATGATTATATTCAATACGTGACCTCTGATTTCCTCGCTGGTTTAGGTTTTGGTGCTACTCAAATGCTGGGGGAAAATGAGGGGATTTATGTTGGCTACAGCTTAGATACTGGACGCAATGTCTATCTGAAACCTGCTCTTGCCAGTCAAGGGGTTAAGGGTTCAGTAACCAATGCGTTAGCGTCGGCTTTTGTTGGTTCGCTGGGTGGTGGTAAATCCTTTGCGAATAACCTTATCGTCTATTATGCGGTGCTTTATGGGGCACAAGCAGTGATTGTAGACCCAAAAGCAGAACGTGGCAGATGGAAAGAAACCTTGCCAGAGATTTCCCATGAAATCAATATCGTCACTCTGACTTCTGATGAGAAAAACAAAGGCTTACTTGACCCTTATGTGATTATGAAAAATCCCAAAGATTCTGAATCACTGGCTATTGATATTCTGACATTCCTTACGGGGATTTCCTCTCGTGATGGGGAACGCTTCCCAATCCTTAGAAAAGCCATTCGTGCAGTAACCAATAGTGAAGTACGAGGGTTGATGAAAGTGATTGAGGAATTACGGGTTGAGAATACGCCACTAAGTACCAGTATAGCCGACCATATCGAAAGTTTTACAGACTATGACTTTGCACATTTATTATTCAGTAATGGTTATGTGGAGCAGTCTATCAGCTTAGAAAAACAACTGAATATTATACAGGTTGCGGACTTGGTACTTCCCGACAAGGAAACTTCCTTTGAGGAATATACCACTATGGAGCTTTTATCCGTTGCTATGCTGATTGTCATTAGTACCTTTGCTTTAGACTTTATCCATACAGACCGAAGCATTTTCAAGATTGTAGATTTAGACGAAGCATGGAGCTTTTTACAGGTAGCACAAGGAAAAACACTATCTATGAAGCTGGTTCGGGCTGGTCGTGCTATGAACGCTGGGGTATATTTCGTGACCCAAAATACAGACGACCTCTTAGATGAAAAACTGAAAAATAACCTCGGCTTAAAATTTGCATTTCGTTCCACTGACCTTAACGAGATTAAAAAGACCTTAGCCTTTTTTGGTGTAGACCCAGAGGACGAAAACAATCAGAAGCGATTGCGTGATTTGGAAAACGGGCAATGCCTTATCAGTGATTTATATGGTCGTGTCGGTGTGATACAGTTCCACCCTGTATTTGAAGAACTGCTCCATGCCTTTGATACCAGACCACCTGTGCGAAAAGAGGTGTAAATGTGAAACCATCAATAGTAAACAGAATAAAATCAAACTGGACGCTGAAACGTCTAGGTAAAGTGGCAATGACAGTGGCTTTCACACTTGTGATTGCCATTTTTCTTTTAGCCATGCTGGGAACGGTGGTTCAAGCTGCGGGCTTGGTAGATGATACGGTCAATGTGGCAAATGAATACAGCCGATACCCACTTGAAAACTATCAACTGGATTTTTATGTGGATAATAGCTGGGGCTGGCTTCCGTGGAACTGGTCGGACGGGATTGGAAAACAGGTCATGTATGGACTATATGCCATTACCAATTTTATTTGGACAATCAGTTTGTATGTTTCCAATGCGACAGGTTACTTAGTACAGGAAGCCTATTCCTTAGACTTCATTTCCGCTACAGCAGATTCCATTGGTAAGAATATGCAGACCTTAGCTGGTGTGAGTGCAAACGGATTTTCAACAGAGGGTTTCTATGTTGGATTCCTCTTACTCTTGATTTTGGTTCTTGGGGTTTATGTTGCCTATACGGGACTGATAAAGAGAGAAACCACAAAGGCAATTCATGCCATTATGAATTTTGTGCTGGTGTTTATCCTATCGGCTTCCTTTATTGCCTACGCTCCCGACTACATTAAAAAAATCAATGACTTTTCATCAGACATCAGTAATGCCAGTTTATCACTTGGCACGAAGATTGTCATGCCCCATTCCGATAGTCAAGGCAAGGACAGCGTGGACTTAATCAGAGATAGCCTGTTTTCCATACAGGTTCAGCAACCGTGGCTACTGCTTCAATACAACAGTTCAGACATTGAAAGTATCGGTATTGACCGTGTGGAAAGCCTGCTCTCCACCAGCCCAGATTCCAACAATGGCGAAGACAGAGAAAAAATTGTTGCGGAAGAAATTGAAGACAGAAGCAATACCAATCTAACCATTACAAAGACCATTAACCGTTTAGGTACAGTCTTCTTCCTATTTGTCTTCAATATTGGGATTTCCATATTTGTATTCCTATTAACAGGAATCATGATTTTCTCGCAGGTACTTTTTATCATCTATGCTATGTTTCTGCCTGTGAGCTTTATTTTAAGCATGATTCCATCATTTGATGGTATGTCAAAACGAGCCATAACAAAGCTCTTTAATACCATTTTGACACGAGCTGGAATCACATTGATTATTACGACAGCATTTAGTATTTCAACCATGCTCTATACCTTATCGGCTGGTTATCCGTTCTTTTTGATTGCTTTTCTACAGATTGTGACCTTTGCAGGAATCTACTTCAAGCTGGGCGATTTAATGAGTATGTTTTCTCTACAGAGTAACGATTCTCAAAGTGTGGGAAGTCGTGTGATGAGAAAACCTCGTATGCTTATGCACGCTCACATGCACCGTCTACAGCGGAAACTTGGACGTTCCATGACTACTCTAGGGGCTGGGTCTGCCATTGTTACAGGTAAAAAAGGACAGTCGGGTTCGGGGAGTTCTGCAAGGACACAAGCAGATCACTCCCGACCAGACGGAAAGGAAAAATCAACACTTGGAAAACGTATCGGTCAAACCATCGGTACAGTAGCTGATACCAAAGACAGAATGGTAGACACTGCTAGTGGTTTGAAAGAACAGGTTAAAGATTTGCCGACCAATGCAAGATATGCAGTATATCAAGGAAAATCCAAAGTAAAAGAGAATGTCCGTGATTTAACCAGTAGTATTTCTCAAACCAAAGCGGACAGAGCCAGTGGACGCAAGGAACAGCAGGAACAAAGGCGAAAAACCATTGCGAAGCGTCGCTCTGAAATGGAACAGGTCAAACAGAAAAAACAGCCTGCTTCTTCTGTTCATGAAAGACCGACTACAAGACAAGAACAATATCATGATGAACAGACCTCAAAACAGTCTAATATTCAGACTTCATATAAGGAATCTCAACAAGCCAAACAAGAGCGTCCAGCAGTTAAGTCCGATTTTTCAAGTCCAAAAGTGGAACGCCAAGGCAATACCGTTCAAGAAAAAACCGTTCAAAAGCCAGCAACTTCAACCACTACAGCAGATAGAACTTCACAACGTCCAATCACAAAAGAACGTCCGTCTACTGTTCAAAGAGTACCACTACAAAATACAAGAAGTAGACCACCAATCAAAACCGCCACCATTAAGAAAGTCGGTAAGAAACCATGAAGTTGAAAACTTTAGTGATTGGTGGTTCTGGATTATTCTTGATGGTCTTCTCACTGCTTCTGTTTGTTGCCATTTTATTTTCAGATGAACAGGACAGCGGAATTTCCAATATTCATTATGGAGGTGTGAATGTTTCCGCAGAAGTGCTGGCTCATAAGCCTATGGTAGAAAAATATGCCAAAGAATATGGCGTTGAAGAATATGTCAACATACTTCTTGCGATTATACAGGTGGAATCGGGCGGTACTGCGGAAGATGTTATGCAGTCCTCGGAATCCCTCGGTCTTCCACCTAATTCATTGAGTACAGAAGAATCCATTAAGCAAGGTGTGAAGTATTTCAGTGAATTATTAGCCAGTAGCGAAAGGCTCAGTGTAGATTTAGAATCGGTTATCCAGTCCTACAATTATGGTGGTGGTTTCTTAGGGTATGTGGCTAATCGTGGAAATAAATATACCTTTGAACTGGCTCAAAGTTTCTCAAAAGAGTATTCAGGTGGCGAAAAAGTGTCTTACCCCAATCCCATAGCCATACCTATCAATGGGGGCTGGCGATACAACTATGGCAATATGTTTTATGTGCAACTGGTAACGCAGTATCTTGTCACAACAGAGTTTGATGATGATACGGTACAAGCCATCATGGACGAAGCACTGAAATATGAGGGCTGGCGATACGTTTACGGTGGAGCTTCCCCGACTACTTCTTTTGATTGTAGCGGACTGACACAATGGACGTATGGAAAAGCTGGAATTAACTTACCACGAACCGCACAACAGCAATATGATGTGACCCAGCATATCCCACTATCGGAAGCACAAGCTGGCGATTTGGTTTTCTTTCATTCTACCTATAACGCTGGCTCTTATATTACTCATGTTGGGATATACCTTGGCAATAACCGTATGTTTCATGCAGGCGACCCAATCGGTTATGCCGACTTAACAAGCCCCTACTGGCAACAGCATTTAGTGGGAGCAGGACGAATCAAACAATGAGAAAGGAAGATTTAATGATGAAATTTAGAAAAAATCAGAATAAAGAAAAACAGATACCAAAGGAAAAGAAACCTCGTGTCTATAAGGTCAATCCTCATAAAAAGGTTGTGATTGCCTTGTGGGTACTTTTAGGGCTTAGTTTCAGCTTTGCGATATTCAAGCACTTTACAGCTATAGATACTCATACTATTCACGAAACAACTATCATAGAAAAGGAATACGTTGATACTCATCATGTAGAAAATTTTGTAGAGAACTTTGCGAAAGTCTACTATTCATGGGAGCAATCCGATAAGTCCATTGATAATCGAATGGAAAGTCTAAAAGGCTATCTGACAGATGAACTTCAAGCTCTCAATGTTGATACAGTACGCAAAGATATTCCTGTATCGTCTTCTGTAAGAGGATTTCAGATATGGACGGTAGAGCCAACTGGCGACAATGAGTTTAATGTAACCTACAGTGTAGACCAGCTCATTACAGAGGGAGAAAATACAAAGACCGTCCACTCTGCTTATATAGTGAGTGTCTATGTAGATGGTTCTGGAAATATGGTACTGGTTAAGAATCCGACCATTACCAACATACCTAAGAAATCAAGTTATAAACCAAAAGCCATTGAAAGTGAGGGGACGGTTGATTCCATTACAACCAATGAAATCAATGAGTTTTTAACGACGTTCTTCAAGCTCTATCCTACAGCGACAGCCAGTGAACTTTCCTACTATGTGAATGACGGGATATTAAAACCAATCGGAAAAGAGTACATCTTTCAAGAACTGGTAAATCCTATTCACAATCGTAAGGATAATCAAGTCACGGTATCGCTGACAGTGGAGTATATCGACCAGCAGACCAAAGCAACGCAGGTATCTCAATTTGATTTGGTACTTGAAAAGAACGGGAGTAATTGGAAGATTATAGAATAACAAATATTGGTACATTATTACAGCTATTTTGTAATCACGTACTCTCTTTGATAAAAAATTGGAGATTCCTTGACAAATATGCTCTTACGTGCTATTATTTAAGTATCTATTTAAAAGGAGTTAATAAATATGCGGCAAGGTATTCTTAAATAAACTGTCAATTTGATAGTGGGAACAAATAATTGGATGTCCTTTTTTAGGAGGGCTTAGTTTTTTGTACCCAGTTTAAGAATACCTTTATCATGTGATTCTAAAGTATCCGGAGAATATCTGTATGCTTTGTATGCCTATGGTTATGCATAAAAATCCCAGTGATAAAAGTATTTATCACTGGGATTTTTATGCCCTTTTGGGTTTTTGAATGGAGGAAAATCACATGAAAATTATTAATATTGGAGTTTTAGCTCATGTTGATGCAGGAAAAACTACCTTAACAGAAAGCTTATTATATAACAGTGGAGCGATTACAGAATTAGGAAGCGTGGACAAAGGTACAACGAGGACGGATAATACGCTTTTAGAACGTCAGAGAGGAATTACAATTCAGACAGGAATAACCTCTTTTCAGTGGGAAAATACGAAGGTGAACATCATAGACACGCCAGGACATATGGATTTCTTAGCAGAAGTATATCGTTCATTATCAGTTTTAGATGGGGCAATTCTACTGATTTCTGCAAAAGATGGCGTACAAGCACAAACTCGTATATTATTTCATGCACTTAGGAAAATGGGGATTCCCACAATCTTTTTTATCAATAAGATTGACCAAAATGGAATTGATTTATCAACGGTTTATCAGGATATTAAAGAGAAACTTTCTATGGAAATTATAATCAAACAGAAAGTAGAGCTGCACCCTAATATGTGTGTGATGAGCTGTACGGAACCTGAGCAATGGGATGTGGTAATAGAAGGAAATGATGACCTTTTAGAGAAATATATGTCCGGTAAATCATTAGAAGCATTAGAACTCGAACAAGAGGAAATCAGAAGATTTCAGAATTGCTCCTTGTACCCTGTTTATCATGGAAGCGCAAAAAGCAACATAGGGATTGAGCAGCTTATAGAAGTGATAACGAATAAATTTTATTCATCAACATACAGAAAGAAGTCTGAACTTTGCGGAAATGTCTTCAAAATTGAATATTCGGAAGAAAGACAACGTCTTGCATATGTACGCCTTTATGGCGGAATCCTGCATTTGCGGGATTCGGTTAGAATATCGGAAAAGGAAAAAATAAAAATTACAGAAATGTATACTTCAATAAATGGTGAATTATGTAAAATTGATAAGGCTTATTCCGGGGAAATTGTTATTTTGCAAAATGAGTTTTTGAAGCTAAATAGTGTTCTTGGAGATACAAAGCTATTGCCACAGAGAGAGAGAATTGAAAATCCGCTCCCTCTGCTGCAAACAACTGTTGAACCGAGCAAACCTCAACAAAGGGAAATGTTACTTGATGCACTTTTAGAAATCTCCGACAGTGACCCGCTTCTACAATATTATGTGGATTCTACGACACATGAAATCATACTTTCTTTCTTAGGGAAAGTACAAATGGAAGTGACTTGTGCTCTATTGCAAGAAAAGTATCATGTGGAGGTAAAAATAAAAAAGCCTACAGTCATTTATATGGAAAGACCGTTAAAAAAAGCAGAGTATACCATTCACATCGAAGTGCCACCGAATCCCTTCTGGGCTTCCATTGGTCTTTCTGTAGCACCGCTTCCATTAGGGAGCGGAGTACAGTATGAGAGCTCGGTTTCTCTTGGATACTTAAATCAATCGTTTCAAAATGCAGTTATGGAAGGGATACGATATGGCTGTGAACAAGGATTGTATGGTTGGAATGTGACGGACTGTAAAATCTGTTTTAAGTATGGCTTATACTATAGCCCTGTTAGTACCCCAGCAGATTTTCGGATGCTTGCTCCTATTGTATTGGAACAAGTTTTAAAAAAAGCTGGAACAGAATTGTTAGAGCCATATCTTAGTTTTAAAATTTATGCACCACAAGAATATCTTTCACGAGCATATAACGATGCTCCTAAATATTGTGCGAACATCGTAGACACTCAACTGAAAAATAATGAGGTCATTCTTAGTGGAGAAATTCCTGCTCGGTGTATTCAAGAATATCGTAATGATTTAACTTTCTTTACAAATGGACGTAGCGTTTGTTTAACAGAGTTAAAAGGGTACTATGTTACTACTGGTGAATCTGTTTGTCAGCCCCGTCGTCCAAATAGTCGGATAGATAAAGTACGATATATGTTCAATAAAATAACTTAGTGTATTTTATGTTGTTATATAAATATGGTTTCTTGTTAAATAAGATGAAATATTTTTTAATAAAGATTTGAATTAAAGTGTAAAGGAGGAGATAGTTATTATAAACTACAAGTGGATATTGTGTCCTGTATGTGGAAATAAAACACGATTAAAGATAAGGGAAGATACTGAATTAAAAAAATTCCCCCTCTATTGTCCGAAATGCAGACAAGAAAATTTAATTGAAATAAAGCAGTTCAAAGTAACTGTGATTACAGAGCCAGACGCAAAGACGCAGAGCCGATAAAATGAGATTAATACAATCTCATTTTATCGGCTCTTTCCGTTATGTATGGATTCTTTTAATTAGTCTTCGATGTTTCTTGCTTCGTTGATACCGCTGGCTAAAGATTCCATTAAGGATAGTTCTTTGTCTGTAAAGCTATCCATGTATTTCTCTATCTGTAATCGTCGGGTGCTTTTTACCAAGTTATTAGCAGGTAAGAAAAATTCATCAACGGAAACATGAAGTAACGATACAAGGTCATAAAGAACTTGTATGCTGGGGTGTTGCCCTTTATTTTCAATATTAGTTAAGTACCGTGGGTCAATTTCAATCAATGCTCCCACTTGTTCACGAGTTAAACCTCGTTTCAATCGAGCTTCTTTAATGGCTAAACCAAAGGCTCTAAAATCATATTTATCTTCTTTTTTACGCATAGTAGACCACCTCTATACATTTTATTGTTCCTACTGAATTAAAAACAGGTATAGAAAAACGTGTTATATGGTTTATAGGTTTATATTTAATAAAAAGCACTACTAAACGCCAATAAAAAAAACCGTTATATGGTAGTGCTATTTACGCTGTTAAAATATTGTATATTACTTCCAAATGGCGGTTTGTTGGAGGTCAACGTCGCCATGAAGTACATCATATACAATAAATTTCCTTACATTGGGTTCTTGTCAAAAAAAGTCGTCTATCTGCAATAGATAAGTACGTCCACCAATGTGGTTTTATAAATCATATAGATAGAATAACAGAAGCATGTAAACAGAGAAATAAATCTGTTTATATGCTTTTTTGGCTATTCAGAACTTTTTTACAAAGTTTATTTATCAGTAATGCAACAAATCCCCCTTTCACATTGGGACTAAGAGTGAAAGGAGATAAACGAGCAAGGCTCACTTCCTTTCCTAGACAGAAAGGGGGTGAGAAACATGAAACCATCTTCTTTTCAGACCACAATAGAAAATCAGTTTGACTATATCTGTAAACGTGCTATGGAAGACGAGCGAAAGAATTATATGCTTTATCTTTCAAGGATTGCAAAGCGTGAGGTGTCCTTTTCGGATGTTGGCGATTATCTTGTTAGCCAGTTTGCGACAACAGATAACTATTCAACTGACTTTCAGATTTTTACACTCAATGGGTTATCAGTAGGCGTTGAAAATGATTTGTTGAGTGAAGCATTACGTGAGTTGCCAGACAAGAAACGTGAAATTCTACTGCTGTTTTACTTTATGGACATGAGCGATTCAGAAATTGCAGACCTGTTGAAATTGAACCGTTCTACTGTCTATCGGCATAGAACCAGTGGACTAGCCTTAATTAAAAAGTTTATGGAGGAATTTGAAGAATGAAAACACAATATCCTATGATTCCCTTTCCTCTCATTGTAAAGGCAACAGATGGCGATACCGAAGCGATTAACCAGATTCTACATCATTACAGAGGGTACATAACGAAGCGTTCCCTACGACTTATGAAAGATGAATATGGCAATCAAAGTATGGTCGTTGATGAAGTCTTACGTGGAAGAATGGAAACCAGACTGATTACAAAGATTTTGTCATTTGAAATTAAGTAATATCCTCTCTCCTTTCGTGGAAGCGTGCTAAACCATTCCACGCTTCCCGAACAGGGAGGTTTGTTATTCCACCAAAGCATATTGAGCTTTCAATGTGTTTTGATAGGCTAACGAGCCATTGTTCTTTGAAAACTGAATAAAAGTAATCGAATACGTTTCGATAAGAAAAGAGCCAACGGAACTAACCGCCATGACCTATCTTATAAAGATAGCGAGCGATTCATGTTAGTGATCCGAGAAGCAATCTTTAGCAGGATTGCCTGCAACGACATTCTTATCGTGATAATGATACTCCCATACAGTCAATAGTCCGAGCGTGATAAAACCGTCGCAGGCAATGAGTATGGCTACATGAGAACCATGCAGGGGTGGAACTCCCGTGAGCTTTGCTAAAGCTGTTCGATTGCTGGTAAAACAACTTTTATGAAATCCAAATAAGTGATTTGGAAAGGAGGATTTTATGAAGCAGACTGACATTCCTATTTGGGAACGTTATACCCTAACCATTGAAGAAGCGTCAAAATATTTTCGTATTGGCGAAAACAAGCTACGACGCTTGGCAGAGGAAAATAAAAATGCAAATTGGCTGATTATGAATGGCAATCGTATTCAGATTAAACGAAAACAATTTGAAAAAATTATAGATACATTGGACGCAATCTAGCGTCGCCAAAGGGTCTTGTATATGATAAAATAGTATTAAGTCGTATCAAGGCTCTTTCCATAAAGGAAAGGAGCAAATGCCATGTCAGAAAAAAGACGTGACAATAAAGGTCGAATCTTAAAGACTGGAGAGAGCCAACGAAAAGACGGAAGATACTTATACAAATATATAGATTCATTTGGAGAACCGCAATTTGTTTACTCGTGGAAACTTGTGGCTACAGACCGAGTACCAGCAGGAAAGCGTGATTGTATCTCACTTAGAGAGAAAATCGCAGAGTTACAGAAAGACATTCATGATGGTATTGATGTTGTAGGAAAGAAAATGACACTCTGCCAGCTTTACGCAAAACAGAACGCTCAAAGACCAAAGGTTAGAAAAAACACTGAAACTGGACGCAAATATCTTATGGATATTTTGAAGAAAGACAAGTTAGGTGTAAGAAGTATTGACAGTATTAAGCCATCAGACGCTAAAGAATGGGCTATTAGAATGAGTGAAAATGGTTATGCTTATCAAACCATCAATAACTACAAACGTTCTTTAAAGGCTTCATTCTATATTGCTATACAAGATGATTGTGTTCGGAAGAATCCATTTGACTTTCAACTGAAAGCAGTTCTTGATGATGATACTGTCCCTAAGACCGTACTAACAGAAGAACAGGAAGAAAAACTGTTAGCCTTTGCAAAAGCTGATAAAACCTACAGCAAAAATTATGATGAAATTCTGATACTCTTAAAAACAGGTCTTCGTATTTCAGAGTTTGGTGGTTTGACACTTCCAGATTTAGATTTTGAGAATCGTCTTGTCAATATAGACCATCAGCTATTGAGAGATACTGAAATTGGGTACTACATTGAAACACCAAAGACCAAAAGTGGCGAACGTCAAGTTCCTATGGTTGAAGAAGCCTATCAAGCATTTAAGCGAGTGTTAGCGAATCGAAAGAATGATAAGCGTGTTGAGATTGATGGATATAGTGATTTCCTCTTTCTTAATAGAAAGAACTATCCAAAAGTGGCAAGTGATTACAACGGCATGATGAAAGGTCTTGTTAAGAAATACAATAAGTATAACGAGGATAAATTGCCACACATCACTCCACATAGTTTGCGACATACATTCTGTACCAACTATGCAAATGCAGGAATGAATCCAAAGGCATTACAGTACATTATGGGACATGCTAATATAGCCATGACGCTGAACTATTACGCACATGCAACATTCGATTCTGCAATGGCAGAAATGAAACGCTTGAATAAAGAGAAGCAACAGGAGCGTCTTGTTGCTTAGTAGTACAAATGAATTTACTACTTATTTACCACTTCTGACAGCTAAGACATGAGGAAATATGCAAAGAAACGTGAAGTATCTTCCTACAGTAAAAATACTCGAAAGCACATAGAATAAGGCTTTACGAGCATTTAAGAAAATATAAAAAGATAATTAGAAATTTATACTTTGTTTTGTATAAACAGTGGTAATAAATAGTGTCAGAATAACCACATTCAAAACTTTCTAAATCAGGGGAGGGCACTAGACAATTTCCCTGATCTAAATATAAAGCCCTAAAGTCGATAATTGTAAGGTGTCGATAACGAAGTTGTACTAATTGCCAATCAACATTGGTTTGGTATTGATTTAAACTATAAGGCATAGTTTTGAAACGATTTGCATCATCGTCGGTAAGTTTAATATAAAAATCGGGATTAGGATTATAAATAAAAAATCTTCCGTCTTCATTTTCAATGAAGAACCAATTTTTATAGTCTTTTAAAACATGAAAATACTGCTCTTTGATATTTAAGTCGGTATGATTAAACTTTTGAAACAACTTATTTATTAACTCAAAAGGAGCAGAGGAGTCTTTAGGAGTATTTATAGAGCCATTTCTAGCATATATTAATCCTTTTGGTAATGCAGTATCTTTCTTAGGCTTATAATCTTTTGTTAAAAATACAGGAACTTTATCAGTATCATGAATAATTAAGATGTCAATTTCTTTGTTGTCTATAGTTTCAGTTTGTATGCTAATTTTAATTTGATTATTTGTTGATATAAAGAGTTTATGTAGTAAATCTGTTAGATCTTCTTCATTTCTTCTATTATCATCATTGTTTAAACCGATTATATCTAAAGTGATATTATCAATTCCAAAGATGATATAACAATCTTCGTGATGTGATGTATTAACAAAATTCAAGATGTCACGAACTAATTCAGACTTTGAATGATGCCATTTTTGTTTGAAATCATGAAGCTCATCTTCAGGAGTATTAAGTAGTAAATCTAATTGTTCTATATTCAGCATGACTATTTCTCCAAATATTCAGTTTACAGGAATTGTATCATAGAATTTAAGAAAGTCAATTATAACTGTATTAGTTGTGATACCTTTTCCAAATCTTCCTTGTTATCCTAATATCATTCTTAAGAAAATAAAGACTTGATTTTCTACTGGGGGTTTGGGGGCGGGGCCACCAAATTATCTTATCGTTAGCTGTCAAAACTGGAGAGTTTTAGTCAGCTGGCGATATGATTTTTGGGATATTGTGGACACAATATCTGAGCTCGCAAAAGCCGAAAAGGGACACCTTGAGGCTTTTCTAGGGCGTACTGACAGTGTGAGGCAGCCTGACATTGTTAGACAAGCAGAATGGAAGGGAAGTGTTAAGATGAGTCAAGACTTAAAGCTAATTCGTAAGCAGTTTCGAGTGACTAAGCAGGAAGAAATATTGCTAAAAGAGATGATGAAAGAGCAAGGTTCGGAGACTTTTTCAGATTTTCTCCGCCAAAACTTGTTACAAAAAGACCGCCAAAAAGACATTTTGGAGACCTGGTCTTCTCTATGGCAGTCTCAAAAATTGGAAGAAATCAGCCGAGACATTCATCAAGTGACTGTCCTTGCGGAGGAATACCAACAAGTCACCTCTGAACATCTACGCATTATTTTGACCTGTGTGCTGGAACTGATGGCAGAAGTCGAGAAGTCTATCCCGCTCAGTCCAGACTTTCGTGAGAAGTATATAGGAGGTCGCTAATGGATTATCGCTACCGCACTAACCTCAAAAAAGTGTTTTTGACAGATAGGGAACTGGCTCAGCTTAATGACTGTATTTCGCAAAGCAGATGTAAAACTTTTTCAGAGTATGCCAGAAAAGTCTTACTTGATCCGAACAGAAATTTTATCACAATTGACACGACCACTTATCAGGATTTGGTCTTTGAGCTGCGGCGGATAGGCAACAACGTCAACCAGATTGCCCGTGTCATTAACCAGACTCATCTGATTTCTATGGAGCAGCTTCAAGGCTTAGGTCAAGGGATGGCAGAGCTGGTATCGGAAGTGGAGAAAGATTTTCAAATCAAGGCTGAACAGCTAAGGGATTTCTATGGTCATCACTAAGCATTATGCCACACATAGTCGAAAGTATCGAAAGAACCTAATTCGCTACATTCTCAACCCAGAAAAGACAGCCCAGCTCAAATTGGTTTCAGATTTTGGCATGAGTAATTACCTGGATTTTCCCAGTTATGAGGAAATGGTCAAGATGTATCAGGCCAATTTTTTGAATAATGACGGCTTGTACGATTCTAGAAATGACAGACAAGAAAAACGCCAACAGAAAATTCATGCCCACCACCTCATTCAATCCTTTTCGCCTGACGATAAGTTAACACTTGAAGAGATCAATCGGATTGGTTATGAGACTGTCAAAGAACTTACTGGCGGAAATTTTCGTTTTATCGTTGCAACCCATATTGACCAGTCACACATTCATAATCACATCTTAATCAATTCTGTTGACCTTCAATCTGATAAAAAGCTCAAGTGGAACTATGCCTTGGAACGAAATCTTCGTATGATTTCAGACCGCATTTCCAAAGAGGCTGGTGCAAAAATTATCACGAATCGCTATTCACATCAGCAGTACGACGTTTATCGCAAGACCAATCATAAGTTTGAACTCAAGCAACGCCTGTATTTTTTGATGGAACAGTCCAAGGATTTTGAGGACTTTTTGAAAAAAGCAGAGCAGCTGCATTTGACTATTGACTTCTCAAGCAAGCATACTACCTTTTTGATGACGGATAGAGATCAGGTCAAACCCATTCGCGGGCGACAGCTTAATCGCAGGGAACCTTATGATGAGAGCTATTTCCGACAAGCATTTGCCAAGGGTGCCATTGAGCAACGATTACATTTTTTATTGCCTAGAGTGAAAACTTTACAAGAATTATTGGAAATGGCAGAGGAACTTGGACTATTTATTCAACTCAAACAGAAAAATGTGACCTTTACCCTTACGGAAAATGACCAGAAAATTTCTCTAGGACATCAACAAGTGAGCAAGAAAAAGCTTTATGATGTCTCTTTCTTCCAAGATTATTTTTCAGAACGGTCAGATACTGACATTGAGCTGAGTGATAATATCAAGGAAGATTTTGAAATATTTCTCGCAGAGCAAGCGGAGAAGTTATCAACAGTAGAAAGTATCGTCTCAGACTATGAAACGTTCTCCGAAAATCGTAAGGCTGTTCATGAGTTTGAGGTGGAGCTTGCCCCGCATCAGGTTGACAAAGAAGTTGAGGGTGGCATTTTCATCAAGGTAGCCTTTGGTGTGAAAAAAGAGGGCTTGATATTTATTCCCAATTATCAGCTGGATGAGATTGAGAAAGAGGAGGAAAAGAGGTTTAAGATTTTCCTTCGAGAAATCACGTCTTATTTTATCTACAATAAGGAAAGTTCGGATAAGAACCGCTATATGAAAGGGCGTGACTTGATTCGTCAGCTGACACAAGACAACAAAAGCTTGCCTTATCGTAGGCGACCAAATCTAAAAGAGTTACAGGAGAAAATCACTGAAGTCAATCTCTTGATTGAACTCAATGTTACAAATCGAGCTTATACGGACATTAAAGATGAGTTGGTGGCGGAAATTGCGACGTACGATGTTAGCATGTCAGAACTCAACGAAAAAACCGCCACCTTAAATAAGATAGCAGAAGTCTTAGTCAATCTCAAAAGTCACGATATAGAACGTAGGCGATTGGCACGTTATGAATTTTCCAAACTCAATCTGACAGAAAGTGTAACTTTGGAGCAAATCGAACGAGAGATTTCTAACACTCAAGACCAACTCAGTAAGTTACTTGACAACTATGAAGAATCCGTCAGAAAACTGGAAACCTTTGTGGCGGTGTTGAATAGAACAGCTCCTAGAACAAGAAAGGATTATGATAAGGAACTATACTAAAAAAACACTCAGTTGAAATACTGAGTGTTAATCATTTATCAGGTTTGATATGAGAGTATCTAGATTGTCAGGGCTATGAATTTCGAAACTTTGGAGATTTTCCTTACCAGTTGGAGCTTGTCGATGTCGATGGTTAAACCGAACAAGAATAGTGCCATAACTTTATCATTTTTATTTTGAAATTATCCTTGATTTAAGCTCGCTTAAATCAGTAATTGTTTATAAATTTGATTTTTCTGAAAAAAATCTGAATAATCTTTGCTACTATTTAAATGGTCAAACAGTCTGGACTATTCAATATTGACTTAGAAAGGAAAGTATATGAATTATACGAAGCCAGTTATAGAAAAAATTTCTACTTTTAAAAATGGTACAGCAGGATTAGTTGCAGGTAGCTTCAGAGATATATTTGGTGGCAGGGCTTTATTTTTAATTAGAATATAATCCATTACCCAGATATATTCATTACAGATTACTAGCGCAAATAGCTTTACTAATCTCTTATCCGCTTACAAAGCTCTCGCCTACAAGAATTGAATTTTTGATTAATAAATTAAGTGACTCAAAATTATCCGCCACAGTAAATGAAGTTGTATTAGCTCGTGATGCAATATGTACTGTAAGCCGTAAGTGTAGGAATCAAGATGGATGCGTAAAAAGATCATTAGGAGTAATAATGTTCTTACTTCTTTTAAAGAAACGTGCAAGTTGGTGTACTGGATTTGCTATGAACCCCTTTAGATCTCATGCATTGGTGGAAGTCAATGGAAATCCGATTAAAGAGCTAGAAGAAGTATCATCGTATGAAAGAGTTGTGAAAACTCTAGATGATAAAAATGAAGAGCGTAAACATATGATAACTGAAGATATAGAAAAAGTAAATGATACTATGACTAATGTAAAATTCCGTGATTTACTTGCCTTGATAGAAAATAAAGGAAAATATTTTTTAATCGTTTTATGTTTGGGAATACTTACGTCCATTTTAACGTTATTACAGCCAGAACTTTTGTCTAAAGTAATCTCTCAAAAGGGAGTAAATTTATTCAATAATTCCACTATGTATACGCTTATTGCTATTACCGTGGGTACAACTATTATTTCCAGTTTGCAATATTATTTCTTACAATTAATGGGAGAAAGTGCAGTATTTCAATCAAGAAAAAATTTAATTATTCAATTTCTTAAACTTCCTATTTATAAATATAATGATCTGTCAGCAGGAGACCTAATTAGTCGATTTAGCAGTGATACAAGTAAGCTAAGAGCGGGAATCATTCAATCAACCGTTGCTCTGACGAGTGGATTGTTCTTGAGTTTAGGTGCGATATTTACATTATTTCTAAAGGATACATATCTTGCAATAATTACAATTATTTCCATATCTTTATCATTCCTATTTATTTTATTGATGAGTAGTTTGATTCAAACAGCAAGTTATAAAGCTCATCAGGGTTTGGGGAAAATGACAGCATACTTAAATAGGCTAATCGTAGGAATTAGAACAATTCGATCGACAAATGAAACGAATTCAGAATTATCTAAAATGTTATCTGAGGCACAAGAAGTAAAAAACTTGGGAATTGGAGTTGCAAGAGTGCAATCAATAATGACACCGATATCAAATTTTAGCTTGCAGTTGTGTGGGATAATTATTTTGGGAGTCGGAGGATACCGTGTTTCTACTGGGCAAATGTCTATTGCAAGTCTAACTTCTTTTATGCTATTAATGTATATCGCTATTTCACCAGTAGGACAAATATTTTCATCGGTCACAACTATTTCAGAAGCTTTAGGAGCTTTAGGTAGAATTACTGAAATTATTGATCTTCCAAAAGAAGAAGATAATGATATCATTTTAAATCTAGAAACTAAGTCGGATAGAAGCAAAGCAATTGAATTTGCGAATGTAACTTTTTCATATGATTCTTACAAATTTCAGGATATTCAATCGGATGATAATTATATATTAAAGGACATTACTTTCGAAATAAATAGTGGAGATTACGTCAGTATTGTCGGTCCGTCTGGTGCGGGGAAAAGCACACTTCTTTATCTCATCGAAAGATTCTATGATATTACTAGTGGTAGTATAAAGGTATTTGGACAAGATTTCCGAACAATGAGTCGCGAGACTTTACGTTCTAATATTTCTTATGTTGAGCAAAACTCACCATTAGTAGCTGGTACAATTTTAGAAAATCTAAAAATGGGTAATACTAATGTAACATATGATGAATGTTGTGACGCTTTAAAAAAAGTTGGTTTAGAGCATTTGATTCAAAGAGGTGCATCTGGGGTTGAGAGTCAAATTGGTGAAGGAGGTTTCAATTTATCAGGAGGAGAAAGACAGAGATTGGCAATGGCAAGAGCAATACTTTCTGATGCAAAGATACTCTTGCTGGATGAGTTAACTTCGAATCTAGATAGTCTTAGTGAGAAGAAGATGAAGGAAGCAATCAAAAATATGAGAGGTGAGAGAACCATAATAATGGTTGCTCATAGATTATCTACAATTTTAGATTCAGATGAAATCTTTGTTTTGGAACACGGAAGACTTGTAGGAAGTGGGACTCATGTGGAGCTATTGGAATCTGTTCCATTATATAAAGAGTTGGCTAAAGAACAATTTTTAGTATAGGAGTATCGTATTATGACAAATAAGATTGAAATAAGAGATGTAACAAAAACTTATAAAGATGGAGATATATTAAAGAATGTATCCTTTACAGCTGAAGAGGGGGAAGTCACTGCCTTTTTGGGACCGAATGGTGCTGGAAAAAGTTCGACGTTACGAATACTTTTGGGTCTGGATAGGCCATCTTCAGGCACTGCTTTAATAGGAGGTAAGAAATATTGTGATTTTGAACGTCCTCTTTTAACTGTAGGAGCTTCTTTCGATGGTGTGGGGGCTCCCAATGATCGAACAGTTTTTCAACATTTGAAAATTGCTGCTGCTAGTAATGGAATAGATTTATCCAGAATATCAGAGGTATTATCCATTACTGATATTGAACATAAAAGATATTCAAAAATAGGAAACCTTTCATTAGGAGAGGGGCAGAGGTTAGGTATTGCAACAGCGCTGTTGGGAAAACCTCAGTACCTGATTTTAGATGAACCTACAAATGGTCTAGATCCTAGTGGAATTAGATGGTTTAGAAATTTTATTAGAGAACAAGCAAGTGCTGGTAAGACAGTATTGTTATCATCACATATACTTTCAGAAGTAGAGGCGGTAACTGATAAGGTTGTTTTTATTAATAAAGGAAGCATCATAGCTTCGGGTACACTTAATAATATAATGAACGGATTTGATAATCTAGAAGATGTTTTCTTTCATTTAACAGGGGGTGACTATGATGAGTAGTATAAAAAGCTATAATATTTTGTCAGAGCTATATAAAATTTTTTATAGCAGATCAACCCAAATAGTTTTACCAATTGTTTTTATTCTTCAGCCGTTATTGTCTTATATCAGTTCCAAACAAATTTTAACAGTTGGATTGAATGCAACACCCGAAACTAATAGTAGTTTAGCAGAACCAATACCTCCAATTGAGTATATTGGTTTTGATGCAATACTATTGGGCTTGTTTGCTATGATAATTTTAGGAGCAATTCTTGGAAATATGGAATATAAAAATAGTTCTTTACGTACCAGCTTGCTATTATGTTCAAATAAGGTTGTATTCTTTGTAATAAAATTTATTGTTACATGTGTATTTATTTTTGTTGTGTCATTTGTCTCAATCTATTTATCTATTGTAAGTGCACAGTTTGGTTTAGGAAGAGAGGGGTTGAACCCTTTGTTACTGAATAAGAATGTGTGGTATTTTATATTATTGGGATCACTGTCGTGGTCGCTACTAACGGTATTATCCTATTCAATTGCTTTTTATTTTAAATCTTCACTTGGAGCATTATTATTTTTACTACCACAAGTCTATAATTTAGGTAGTTTTCTTGCTGACAGAATTCAGCTAGCCAAGTATTTACCAGTATCTTTAGGGCAAGATTTAATTGCAACGTCTCCTTTGAAAATCACAACACCAGGACGCAGTGTTTTATTTCTGAGTATTTGGGTGCTAGTAATTAGTAGCTTTGCATATTACAAATTTTTGAAGGAAGATGTAGGTAATGTTAGATGAATTCTTTTAGAAGTGAGTATTTAAAGTTCATTTATAATAAATGGCTATTATTGACTGTACTAGCAACTATAATTTTAGTACCTTTATTTGTTATTTTTTTACATGAAACTCCAAGTTATATAACCGAGAATTATGCTTTAACACAAATCTTAGAAAGCTTCTATCTTGGACAAGCTGGGATTATTATTATTACAATACTATTTATAGGGCAAGAATTTAACGATTCAACTTTAAGAAGCAGTTTATTAGCTAACCCAATACGATGGAAATTCTTTTTTATAAAATTAATAGTTATATTATCAATATCTGTATTAGTTTGGAGTCTAGTTACCGTCTGTACTATTTTTGTGGTATATATTTTTTATAGTCTATTAATTCCCGGATTTATTTATACCATTGCAGTAAGAATAATGCTGGTATCAATTGGTTTAATATTAATATGTTTTAGTTTAGTTCTTATAACAAGGAGTATAGTTGTTCCAATGGGGATATCCTTGTCTTTCTTGTTGGGGTTAGGCCAAATGCTTCTGCAATTCAGCGATGCCTTTCTCTACTTCCCGATTATCTCTACCATGAATTCATTTTTTACGACTGAAAATCAACCTTATCTACCTTCTACAATAGGTATTGCAATTCAATTTTTATGGGGGATTTTGCTGTTGTCTTTCTCTATTTTGCTGTTTAGGAAGAGAATAGTACGATAAAAATTTTGTATTTTGTGATATTATTTAATTATGAAAGAAAAAAAAATATATCAAATATTAGCGATTGATGACGATGAAAGTATTCTTCGTTTGATAAAGAATTCTTTAGAACGCTCAGAGTTTGAAGTTACGACAAGGAAAGAAGTAGGTAACATAGATATTTGTTCATTTGTTGGCTTTGATTTAATTTTACTAGATATTATGATGTCTATTGATGGTTTAGAAATTTGTAAATCCATTCGAGAACAAATTGATGTACCGATAATTTTTGTAACAGCCAAGCAATTGGATAGCGATTTGGCTAGAGGGGTAAAGGCTGGTGCGGACGATTATATAAAAAAACCATTTAGTATTACAGAATTAGTTGCTCGCGTTAGAATGCATATCCAAAGGGAGGAGAGAAATCGTAAAAATAATAAAGAGATATGCACAAAGAAAATGATAATTAATGCCAGCAAGCAAGAAATCTTGATTGAAGAAGAGATCATATCATTGACAAAGCGAGAATTTACAATTTTGTATACTTTAGCAAGCAACCCGAAGAGAGTATATTCCGTAGAGGAACTCTATGAAAGAATATACCCGTCGGAGTCAGAGGCACAATTTCGTTCTATTGCTGAGTATATTTATCAAATTCGGTCAAAATTAAAACCCTTTTCAATTAATCCAATCAAGACACAGTGGGGAGGCGGATATAGTTGGAACGAAAACTAGATTTTAAGACTTTGGTCAAAAAAACGCAGTGGACGATTATTAAACAATTTTGTTTGAGTGTGATTGTAGCATATATTTTCCCCATATCGACTATTTCTATTGATATTCATTCAGAAACTCAGTCAATCGCTAGTGATTTGTTAGGAATATTCTTTAATGTTTTTTCATGGGTTTATATTTGTATATCTTTGATTATTATAGTTTCTGTTAATATTAAAGCCTTGTTGAAACGAGTAAAGCAAGAAATGGAGATTGTCTATCATGGTAGTATGTGGCTGACCTCAGTAAACACATCATCTAAATTAACGATTCTCGAATTCATAGAAACTAACAAACATATTGAACTAATGCAGCAAAGAATAAAAAATATGATTCAGGTAGAGAAAGACCAAAAGGAGGATATTCTCTTTAAGGTTTCAGCGATGGCACATGACTTAAAAACGCCTTTGACTGTAATCAAAGGAAACTCGGAATTGTTGCAATTTGCACCTTTATCTGGTATTGATGTCCAGTGTCTTAGGGACATTGAAAGAGCAAGCAACCAATTAGATAACTATTTTAATCAGTTGATTAATTACTCTAAAACTTTTTACTCTAATCAGATTTCCTTTCATCAGTATAGTATCAGTAATTTATCAAAAATACTGGAACAAGAGTGTGCATACCTTATTGGAGATAGCATAGATTACAAATATGAAACTAAGATAGGGCGAGACTGTAATATTGAATTAGATTTAGATTTAATTATCCGTTCAGTATCAAATATTGTCAATAATGCAATAGCTTATGCAGATGATGTTAAAAAGAAAATCAGAGTTATCTTGGAGTTAGAAGATAGTAGTATTTCCTTAAGTATTTGGAATAATGGTTCCAAATTTTCGGACGATGTTTTAGAAAATTTTGGAAAATTATTTTATCGAGAAGATACTAGTAGAAATTCACAGTTTGAACATTTTGGAATAGGTTTGGCATTTGTAAAACAAGTAATGAGCATTCATTCTGGTGATATACAACTCCAAAATAAGAAAAATGGGGCTATGGTTAAATTAATCATTCCGATAAAAAATAGTGACTGTACCTAGTCTTGGATATCGTAATTTTGAATACTATGAAGTTCAGAAAGTAAGTATATTGATAAAAATTATTTCAAAATCTCAACAATTAGCACTCATACCTGATTTATTCACATTTGAATATATTAGATAGGGTGCTATTAAAATAATATTATTTTTGACGAGTGTATGAAATTATTGTTCAAAATGATTTTTCTCTTATTGTGATTTGGATTATGGAGATATGGCTTAATTAGTAAATATGAAATAGTAATGTCTATATCAAAAACTTATGCCAATTTGGAATAAAAACTAAGATTCGTTCAGAACTTGACTATAATTTTCTTAGGAGTGAACGAATGTATAGGCGCATTAGGGATCTGAGAGAGGATTGTGATTATTCGCAAGAGTATCTTGCACGATATTTATCATGTAGTCAGTCAGCTTATTCTAAGATTGAGTCTGGCAAACGTCAGATTCCTGTTGATTTCTTGATAAAAATCTCAGAATTATATCAAGTGAGTACGGATTATTTACTTGGACTTACAGACACACCCTACCGCCTAAAAAATAAAAAATAGTCCCTCCTGATTTGTTCATTGACAATTGAATAATTCTGGGTGGGACTTTATTTATTTGTTGAGCAATAGAATATAATGCGCCAGGAAATGAGCGAAAATCATTTATTCAAAAATAGGATGGTAACCTATCTGCCATGACACAAATAATGATAATGATACTTTTGAACGTTCAGGCTGCCATCGTAAAAGGACAGCGGGTGAAATTCCTATGATTGAACTAACCATTCAAATCCCATCTAGCGTGTAAAAAAACTTAGTGATTTGAAGGAGGAAAGTGTATGAGAACTGCTACATATAAAGATTTAATGAACTTAGGATTTCCTGAACATACCTCTAGAGACATTATTCGTGAAGCTAAAAGAATTGCTGTAAAAAAGTTTGAAGAAGCTCGCAAAGTTGACAATAATGCGGTACAATTAAGTAAATCGCCCTTTGACAATCGAAGACTAGGTATCGCACCAGCAGAAATTGTGGAACAATTAATAGGGATTCCACTATCTAAATAACATTTAGAAAGTGAGAATCCAAATGGCAACAAAAAGTAGTAAAAAATACAAAGGTGTTTATTGTGATAATAAGGGAAAGATATTTTATCAGATTGATCTTGGAATCGACCCAGTAACTGGCAAAAGGGTACAAAAGAAAGCTAGAAAAAATCAATATGGTAAAACTTTTGAAACGATGAAAGAAGCATATGACGAATTAGTTCGTATAAAATATGAATTTGCCAACAAAGTCAGTTTAGAAAATTACAATATGACTTTTGAAAACTATATGAACACAATTTATTTAAAAGCATATAAGCAAAAAGTTCAGTCTGTGACATATAAGACGGCTCTTCCTCATCATAAACTTTTTATTCAATATTTTGGTTCAAAGCCATTAAAAGCAATAACTCCTAGAGATTGCGAGGCTTTTAGATTGCATATCATAGAAAATTATTCTGAAAACTATGCGAAAAATTTATGGTCAAGGTTTAAAGCTTGTATGGGTTATGCAGAAAGACTTGGCTATATTTCAGATATGCCTTGTAAAGCATTAGATAATCCTAGAGGTAAGCATCCAAAAACTCCATTTTGGACCTATGCGGAGTTTCAGACATTTATCAAATCATTTGACTTACATGATTATGAAGAATTACAACGATTTACTGCCATCTGGTTATATTATATGACAGGTGTACGAGTGAGTGAAGGTTTATCTTTATGTTGGGAGGATATTGATTTTGATAAAAAATTTCTAAAGGTACATACAACCTTGGAGAAAGATGAAAATGGAAATTGGTATCGTAAAGACCAAACAAAGACTCCAGCAGGTGAACGACTTATTGAATTGGATGATATAACTATTGAAGTGCTTCAAGTTTGGCGAAAAAATCAGTTTGCAAATCAAGATACAGATTTTATCATTTCAAGATTTGGAGATCCTTTTTGTAAATCAACTATTTGTCGTATCATCAAACGTAAAGCGCAGCAAGTAGGAGTGCCTGTTATAACAGGGAAAGGTCTTAGACATAGTCATGCTTCTTATCTAATAAATGTTTTGAAAAAAGATATTTTATATGTAGCAAGACGAATGGGGCATGCTGATAAATCAACAACTTTGAACACATATAGTCATTGGTTTAATGCTTTAGATAAAACAGTTTCTGAAGAAATCACACAAAATATTAAAAGTGCAGGGTTGGATTCAATTTTATGCCAAAATTCCTGCCAAACTTCAAATTAAGAACTCAAACCCCTTGATACTGCACATTTAACAGGTTGTGCAATTGTTACTCTTAAATAATAGAGTTTCCAAGCAAAATAAAGAGCTTATCACTTTAAAAGTGGTAAGTTTTTTATTTATTGGTATTGCAAACGTTTTCGCTGCGGGGTATAATAGATAAAAATGTTGTCTAAAGATTAGGAGAAAGATATGAAAAGTTACAAAAATTATATTTTTGATTTTTATGGTACCCTGGTTGACATTGAAACAGATGAGAACAAACTCGAACTATGGGACCAATTAACTCAAATTTATAATTCCTTTGGTTGCTACTATGGTCCAAGACAGCTAAAAACAACCTATCTAAGATTTGTTGAGGAAGCAGAAGAAGAACTACTGAAGATTGCCGAACATGATTTTATCGAAATTGATCTAGAACAGATTTTTGTTCGATTATTGACCGAAGCACCTCAAAAAGTACAAACTGAGAATGTACCTAAAGATACAGCAACTTTTGGTCAATTAGTTGCGACTGTCTTCCGAGTTCTATCGCGACAAAAATTTGAAACATTTGAACATACAATCGACAGTTTACATCGTTTAAAAGAAAATGGTGCGAATTTGTTTATTTTATCAAATGCTCAACGTATTATTACGCAAGTAGAAATAGAATCTTCTGGCTGTTTTGAATTGATGGATCAAGTTTATCTTTCCTCAGACTACCGGGTGAAAAAGCCAGATCCTGCATTTCTAAAACTAGTAATGGAGGAAAATAACTTGGATGTAAATGAAACAGTCATCATCGGTAATGATTTAACAACTGATATTGCTATCGCCCAAGAATTTGGCATGAAAGCAGTTTTGCTAAATACTTTCCCATATTCACAAGCCGATATTCAAGAGTTTCGAGATATGGGTTGGGAATTCGATGTTATTGACGATATAGCGGAATTAGTCACTGAATAAACAAGAATATATTTACATAAATTATTTTATGCAATTTAAATAACTACTTTCATCCTAATGAGAGTAGTTTTTGTCTTTTCCAGCCATTTTTTGATATACTAGATGGGTTAAAAAATTTAGAAAGGTTCTGTTTTGGGTCATTCCCAAACAGTAGCCAGTCTTCTGGCTAGAGGTATTAGTTTCATGTCTCAAACCCACATTAATGTTATCGGAGCTGGCTTGGCTGGCTCAGAAGCTGCTTATCAGATTGCCAAGCGTGGCATTCCTGTCAAACTTTACGAGATGCGGGGTGTCAAACCGACTCCTCAGCACAAGACCGACAAGTTTGCTGAGTTGGTCTGTTCCAACTCTTTCCGTGGCGATAGTTTGACCAACGCTGTCGGTCTGCTCAAGGAAGAAATGCGTCGTTTGGATTCTATTATCATGCGTGCTGGTGAGGCTCACCGAGTGCCTGCTGGTGGCGCCATGGCCATGGACCGTGAGAATTTCTCCCAAGCGGTTACAGATGAGATTTACAACCACCCGCTGATTGAGGTCATTCGTGGCGAGATTACAGAGATTCCTGAAGATGCGATTACAGTTATCGCGACGGGACCTTTGACGTCTGACGCCTTGGCGGAGAAGATTCACGCGCTTAATGGTGGCGACGGTTTTTACTTCTACGATGCGGCAGCACCGATCGTGGACAGCTCGACCATTAACATGGACTTGGTTTATCTTAAGTCCCGTTATGATAAGGGAGAGGCTGCCTATCTCAATGCTCCGATGAACAAGGAGCAGTTCACCGCTTTCTATGAGGCCTTGATTTCAGCCGAGGAAGCACCGCTCAACTCCTTTGAAAAAGAAAAATACTTTGAAGGATGTATGCCCATTGAAGTTATGGCCAAACGTGGCATCAAAACCATGCTCTATGGCCCAATGAAGCCAGTTGGTCTGGAATACCCAGAAGACTACAAGGGACCTCGTGATGGCGAGTACAAGACTCCGTACGCAGTTGTGCAACTCCGTCAGGACAATGCAGCAGGTAGCCTTTACAACATTGTCGGCTTCCAAACCCATCTAAAGTGGGGTGAGCAGAAGCGTGTCTTCCAGATGATTCCAGGACTTGAAAATGCTGAATTTGTCCGCTACGGAGTCATGCACCGCAATTCCTACATGGATTCGCCAAACTTATTGGAACAGACCTTTGCGACCAAGAAAAATCCAAATCTTTTCTTTGCAGGTCAAATGACAGGAGTTGAAGGCTATGTCGAGTCTGCTGCCTCTGGCTTAGTGGCTGGTATCAACGCTGTTCGCCGCTTCCGTGGCGAAGACCCAGTCATCTTCCCGCAGACCACAGCCATCGGAGCCCTGCCATTCTACATCACCCACACCGAAAGCAAGCACTTCCAGCCTATGAATGTCAACTTTGGTATCATCAAGGAGCTGGACGGACCGCGGATCCGCGATAAGAAGGAGCGTTATGAAGCAATAGCAGAGCGTTCCCTCAAGGACTTGGAAGAGTTTTTGGCTTACTAAGATATTTAGACTATCATCAGACACCTTCGGGTGTCTTTTGTGTTGTCTGGAAAGTTGATTGACATTTTTCCTATTTCAGACTATAATGTTTACATAGTAAACATGGAGAGGTGATAGAAATGCCAACCTTATCAAAACCGATTGCGGTGCGCTTTGACGAAGATTTGGTCCAGTTAATCGAGGAAGTGTCTGCTGGTCAGCACATGACCAAGACGGACTTCATTCGGGAAGCAGTTTTAGAAAAATTAGAAGATATGTACGATCTGGTAAAGGCAGAAAAAACCTACAAAGAGTGGGCTGACAGCGATAAGAAAACTTATAGTCACGAAGAAATGATGAAGCGCTATGGCTAAGTATCGTGTGGACTATGCCCCTAGTTTCTTCGAAGATATGGACAAGCTCGATAAGGGAACTAGTCGGCAGATTGCTAGGTGGATTGATAAGCATCTGGTGGATGTGGATTTTCCACGTTCTCCTGGAAAGTATCTGACGGGCGATTTAGCTGGCTATGTCCGCTTTCGTATTGGAAACTATCGCATTATTGCTGTGGTTGATGATGGAGAACTGGTACTCCTCAATCTTCATGTAGGACATCGCTCGGAAATTTATAAGAAGTTGAAATAATTTTGAGACACCTTCGGGTGTCTTTTGTGTTTTACTAAAGACGAGATAGTCTCAAATGGTAAGGATATTGTTCGGAAAATCAGAATAATGTAATAAAATAACTAAATTTTCTGAATATTTCAGAAAATATATGGTATAATACTAAAAACACTGTTTAGAAAGAGATGTATATGAACAAGTCCTATTTTTATTTGGATATGAAAACCCATGAATTAGATGTTCCATTCACTGGTCGAAAGCGTCGTGTCCGTGTCTTATTGCCAAAAGGGTACGAAGAAAATACGGAAACGACCTATCCAGTTGTCTACTTCCATGATGGTCAAAACGTTTTATACAGTAAAGAAGCTTTTTCTGGGCATTCATGGAAGGTCATTCCAACTGTTAAGCGAAATCCTGATATTGCCAAGATGATTATCGTAGCGATTGACAATGATGGTGCTGAACGGATGCATGAATATGCTGCTTGGAAGTTTAGTGAAATGGGAATCCCAGGCATTCAGTTCGGAGGTAAGGGAACCTTGTATGCCGAATTTGTCATGGATGTGGTGAAGCCTTTTATAGACCAGACCTATCGCACCAAGTCTGACAAGGCCCACACAGCTATGATTGGTTCATCTTTAGGAGGCAACATCACACAATTTATGGGATTGGCCTACCAAGACCAAATCGGTTGTCTTGGAGTTTTCTCATCAGCCAACTGGCTCCATCAAGAAGCGTTTGACCGTTATATTGAACGTCAAAACTTAGACAAGGACCAACGGGTCTACATCTATGTTGGAACTGAAGAGGCGGATGATACAGATAAAACGCTCATGGCAGGTAATATCAAACAGGCCTATATCAAGTCTTCACTGACTTACTATCGCCAATTGATTGCTGGTGGGGTGAATTTGGACAATATCGCCTTGGAAGTCGTTTCAGGTGCGGTTCATAATGAAGAGGCTTGGGCGATTTATTTGCCAGCTTGCTTACGATTCCTAAGCGAACATTGGTCATAAAACAAAAATATTTAAATAGGAGGCTTTACTATGCACGTTGAATTTTTAAGTCATTGGTCTGGAAATCTTGGCCGAGAAATGAATCTAAATCGTTATGGTCACGCTGGGATTCCTGTTGTTGTCTTTGCCTCATCAGGCGGTTCTTACAATGAGTATGCGGATTTTGGGATGATTGAAGCTTGTCGTGGCTCTATCGAGGCAGGTCATGTTCAATTTTTCACCTTAACGAGTTACGATAGTGAAAGCTGGTTGGCAGACTGGAAATCCATTCATGATAAGGCTGAGGCTCACCGCGCTTATGAGCGCTATGTGATTGAAGAAGCGATTCCATTTATCAAACATAAAACTGGTTGGTTCGATGGCATGATGACGACTGGTTGCTCAATGGGGGCCTACCATGCCTTAAACTTCTTCCTCCAACATCCGGATGTTTTCACAAAAGTCATCGCCCTTTCAGGTGTCTATGATGCTCGTTTCTTCAACAACAATCAAGACTATGGCAATGACGATGCTGTTTATCAAAACTCACCATCTGACTACATCTGGAACCAAAACGACGGCTGGTTTATTGACAAATATCGTCAAGCTGACATTATCGTCTGCACAGGTTTGGGCGATTGGGAACAGGATGGATTGGATTCATTCTTCAACCTTAAACGTGCATTTGAAGAAAAAAATATCCCAGCATGGTTTGATACATGGGGAACAGATGTGGCCCACGACTGGGTGTGGTGGAGAAAGCAAATGCCATTCTTCCTTCATTCTATCGGACTTTAAGCTAGAAAGGACTACCTATGAATTATCTCGTTATTTCACCTTTTTATCCAGAAAATTTTCAACCATTCACCATTGAATTGGCTAAAAAAGAAGGCGTTACGGTTCTAGGTATCGGACAAGAACCGTACGATCAATTGCCTGAAGAACTTCGTAATGCTCTTACAGAATATTTCCGTGTCAATGATTTGGAAAATATTGACGAGGTCAAGCGTGCAGCTGCTTTCTTAATTTACAAGCACGGCCCTATTGACCGTGTAGAATCCCACAATGAGCATTGGCTTGAAAATGATGCGGCTCTCCGTGAACAATTTAATATTTTTGGAGCAAAGCCAAGTCATCTTAAAAAGACAAAATTCAAGTCTGAAATGAAGAAATATTTCTCTAAAGCAGGGGTTCCTGTGGTTCCAGGTATGGTTGTCAAAACAGAGAAAGATATTGAAAAGGCCGTGAAAACAATTGGTTTCCCAATGATTGCCAAGCCTGACAACGGTGTTGGAGCATCAGGTACCTTTAAACTCACAAAGAAAGCTGACCTAGAAACCTTTAAAGAAGCCTGGGATGGTCAAACTGCTTATTTCTTTGAGAAATTTGTCAATTCAAGCATTATTACAACCTATGATGGATTGGTGGACAGCAAGGGAAATGTTGTTTTCGAAACAGGTTTGACCTATGTTCATACTCCTCTGGAACTGATGTTGTCTAGAAAGGACAATGCTTACTTCATCGAGAAAGAACTGGATCCAAAACTAGTAAAATATGGTCGAGCGATTATCAAAGCTTTTGGTATGAAAGAGCGTTTCTTCCATATTGAATTTTTCAAGAACGGCAAAGACTACATCGCGATTGAATACAACAATCGTATGGCAGGTGGCTTCACTGTAGAAGCTTACAACTATGCGCATTCGATTGATCTTTTCCGTGATTATGCCAATGTAGTGACAGGTGGAACAGTTGAAGAGCGTAGATTTGAACCTCAATACTGCTTGGTAGCAACTCGCCGAGATACGACCGAATATGTTCACTCAGCAGATGACATTCATCAACGATTTGCCGGCAAGATTAAGACCGTCAAACGCATGCCAGATGCCTTTGCTGAACTGCAAGGGAATGATGCTTATCTCCTTGTGACTGAGAGCAAGGAAGAATTAGACGATATGATTGCCTTTATTGGGGAGACAAAATAGACTAGATTGAAAGATGCCAGAAATGGTGTCTTTTTTCTTTCCTTACAATCTTGTAAGTTTCTTAGTCAGAACTGTAAGAGAGTGCAGGAGGAATATTTTCTATAATAGACTCATAAGAAATAGAAAGAAGGAAATCATATGTCATTCAAATTTTTACAAGCAAAGAGAATCGAAGAAAAGGTATTCTCAGAAAAAGAAAAGGCTGAACTCATGGAACAAGCAGAATTTTTAGAGGAATTATCCCATAATTTGCAAAGTATGCGATTTATGGCATACTAGAGGGAGGAAACTATGAAAAAGAAAGTATTTGGCATGCTGGCTTTGGGCAGTATAATGCTAACCGCTTGTTCTTCCTCTTCAGCAGGTCTTAGCTTTGATGAGGGTTATCAAACTTTCCATTACAAGGGAAAAGACTATGCCGTTAGCAAAGTAGCAGTTGCCGAAGATAATATTCGAGGAACAGAAGTCAAGTTTATGGAATGGCCTGTTGTCAAAGAAGAGGGTTCAGTGAAAAAAACAGTGTCCTTGAATAATCTCTATATAACCTCCAGCAAGGAATGGGCCATCGGTGTCCAGGATGGTTATTATAAGGTGGATTTAGAAGATAATATTGCTGAATCAGACCGTATCAACTATCAAGAAGTTCTTGACCAAGTTGATTTAGACAATGAATAAGAAATTAGGTATCATTATTATGCTATTAGAAATCAATCATTTAGAAAAAGTTTACCGCACGCGCTTTTCAAAAGAGGAAACTCGTGCTTTGCAAGATGTGGATTTTAAGGTAGAGGAGGGCGAGTTTATCGCCATTATGGGTGAAAGTGGTTCAGGTAAGACGACTTTGCTCAACATTCTAGCAACCCTTGATAAGCCGACGAGGGGTTCTGTTATCTTAAACAATCAGGATATTACGAAAATCAAGGAAAGCAAGCTGGCGGATTTTCGTTTGCGTAACCTAGGCTTTGTCTTCCAAGATTTTAATCTCTTGGACACCCTGTCCATCCAAGACAATATCTTTTTACCTCTGGTATTGGCCCGTACCAGCCATGAGGAAATGGAAAAACGTTTGAAAGTTTTGGCGCCAAAACTGCGGATTCAAGATTTGCTGAAAAAACGTCCTTTTGAACTATCTGGTGGACAAAAGCAGCGCGTGGCCATTGCCCGTAGTTTGATTACCCAGCCACAGATTGTCCTAGCGGACGAACCGACAGCTGCCCTAGATTACCGCAATTCGGAAGACTTGCTGAATTTGTTTGAAGACATCAACTTAGATGGACAAACCATTCTCATGGTAACCCACTCAGCCAACGCAGCCAGCCATGCCAAACGCGTCCTCTTTATCAAGGATGGTCGGATTTTCCACCAATTGTACAAGGCAGGTAAGAGCAATCAGGACTTTGCCAAGGAGATTTCGCTCAATATGTCTGCACTTTTAGGGGGTGAGTAGATGTTTTACCTCAAACTTGCTGGGCAAAATATCCGAAAATCCATGGGTGTGTTTGCTCCTTTTGTTTTAGCCAGTCTGGTCCTCTTTACCTTGATTTGTTCTATGTTCTTGCTCATGCTCAGTCCAGTCATGAAAACTATGGGAACAGGTGCCGTGTCTATCGGGCTGGGGGTTATCGTTCTAACCATTTTCTCGCTGATTATGGAAATATATAGCTTTAATTTCCTTATGCAACAACGGACTAGAGAGTTCGGTCTCTACAATATGCTGGGGATGAACAAGAAGAAGGTAGCCTTGGTTGCCAGCATTGAGTTGTTTTTCATCTTCCTCTTGGTCATTGTGCTAGGCTCTGCATTAGCGGGTGTATTTTCAAATGTTCTCTATTTGATTTTTGTGAATTTGACCAGTTACGGCGACCTTCACTTTAGCATTTCTCCTCTGGCATTTGTCCTGACTGCCTTTCTCTTTGCAGGGATATTCTTTATCTTGGAATTGCTGGCCATTCGGACTATTGGCAAGACCAGTCCGCTGATTTTGTTCCGAGCTAGTGAGAAGGGGGAGAAGGAGCCACGTGGGAATCTTCTCTTGGCAGCACTTGCTGTCCTTAGCCTAGGTGTTGGCTACTACCTGTCACTTTCTTCTCAATCTGCAGGAGTTGCCGTCATCTATCGTTTCTTTATCGCTGTGCTCTTTGTCATTGCGGGGACCTACTTGTTCTACATCAGCTTTATGACTTGGTATTTGAAGGCTCGGCGGAAAAACAAAGGCTATTTCTACACGCCAGAGCATTTCATTACTACATCGCAGATGATTTTTCGGATGAAGCAACACGCAACAGGTTTGGCCAATATCACATTGCTTGCGGTTATGGCCTTTGTGACCATTGCGACAACGACTTCCCTCTATACAGGCATGGCCAATATGACCAGTGGACTTTATCCAAAGGAAACATCCATTACCTATCACGTTGCGAATAGAAGTCAGGGTGAAAGTGCCTATCAGCAATCGGTGCTCAGCCATTTTCCAGAAAAAGCCAATGACAGCTTATCTTATCTGACCTATCAAGCTGGTTTGGTCTATGATGGTGGCAAGGAGATTGTCATCAGTCCAGAAACCATTGCCAATCCAGACTTTAGTAAGATGGCCTTTACCTACTTCATCACCCAAGAAGATTTCAGAAAGTTGGGCAATGACTTGCCAGAACTGGCTGCCAATCAAGTTGCCTTTATGCGTCCGAGTGAAAAGCCTTTGCTAGAGAAAGTCACTTTGGGTGATAGTAGCTTTGAGAACGTAGCCAATCTTGATACAGCTATTTTCCCAGACATCACCAATACGCTCAATGCTGCCGTCATGGTGGTCAGTGATGATAGTGTCTTGGAAACCATTCGCAGTTACTATGAGTCAAATAATCCGCAAGGCTATCAGGTTAGTCTGGACTACCGTGTCTTTACCGACATGACCAATGAGGAAGTGGCCACTCTTGGTGAGCAAGCAGGCGATGCCTATAATATCAGCGATGCTAATGGAGAATTTATTGGATACGTCATGCAACGCACAGATTTCAACAATATGCTCATGGGTTTCACAGGCGGATTTCTCTTCACAGGTTTCTTGTTGGGCATTAGTTTCTTGCTGGGTGCGGCCTTGATTATCTACTACAAACAGTATTCAGAAGGTCATGAGGACAAGAAATCCTACAAGATTTTACAGGAAGTGGGTATGAGCCAGCAGGCTGTTAAGAAAACCATCAACTCTCAAACGCTTTTGGTCTTCTTTATGCCTCTGGCTATGGCGACCCTGCACTTTGTCGTTGCACTTGTTATGCTTAAACAAATGTTGATGATGTTCGGTGTGGTTTCTTCTAGCATGATTTACACGGTTAGTGGTATTACATTACTTGCAGTTGCCTTGATCTACTTTGTCATTTACAAGTGGACCAGCCGAACCTATTATCGTATTATTGAACGATAGCAGAAGTCTCGCTTATGCGAGATTTCTTGCTTTTTCAGGTAAATGGTGTTACAATGGTAATACCAAAGAAATACTAGAAGAGGTGAGAAAATGGCAGCTATTACATTGAAAGTTTCTGAGCAGGACAAGCTATTTATGCAGGCTATGGCAAAGTTTGAAGGTGTGAGTTTGTCGGAACTCATTCGGACTAAAACCCTTGAAGCCCTTGAAGATGAGTATGATGCCCGCGTGGCAGACCTTGCTTGGGCAGAATACCAAGAAGACTTGGCAAACGGCATTGAGCCGATAACATTAGAACAAATGGCTGAGGAGTTGGGCATTGAGTTATAAGGTTATTTTGTCTGCTAAGGCTCAAAAGCAAATTCGAAAGATGGATAAAACGGCTTCGAGTTTGATTTTACGGTATCTCTACAAGCATATTGACGGTTGCGACAATCCCAGACAGTACGGTAAAGCCTTGACGGCCAATCGTTCTGGCCAATGGCGGTATCGTATCGGAAATTACAGGGTTATCGTCAGCATCGAAGATGACAAATTGATTGTAACTGCCCTTGAAGTCGGGCATCGGAAAGAAATATATAAATAGAAAGCCAAGACCTGTGTCCTGGCTTTTACAGAATGAAAATGATGAAAAAAGAGAAGATTTATATTGTTGAAGATGATGAGATGATTGTCCAACTCTTGAAGCAACATTTGGGCAAATCTTATCAGGTAGAAAGTGTGCAGAATTTCCGAGCTGTCAGTCAGGAAGTTGCTGAAATCAAACCAGACTTGGTGCTGATGGATATTAGCCTACCCTATTACAACGGCTTTTATTGGACGACAGAGATCCGTAAAACCATGACCATGCCCATTATCTTTATCTCTTCTAGCGATGACGAGATGAATGCAGTCATGGCTATGAATATGGGTGGCGATGATTTTGTGTCCAAGCCTTTTTCACTGGGAATTTTAGATGCCAAAATCGGTGCCTTCCTGCGTCGGGTCAATCAATTCAGCAAATCAACTGACTTGTCTATCGACCAATTCCAGCTTAGTCTGGACGGGCGTTTTTCAAGCGAATCGGAACAGGTTCAATTGTCTCCTACAGAAACCAAGATTTTATCCACCTTACTAGAACGACAAGGACAGATTGTCAGCAAAGAAGAACTCTTGGAAAAACTCTGGGAAAATGAAGAATTTATCGATCAGAACACCCTCAATGTCAACATGACCCGTCTGCGTAAGAAGGTGAGTGAGGTTGGTTTTGACCGTATTCATACTGTTCGTGGCGTGGGGTATCTGGTCAAATGATAGCAAAATTTATCCGAGAATACCGTAGTTTTTATTTTGCCTATCTGGTCTTGGCTGGTAGTTTTATCTTGCTCTTTTTACTTTACAAACTGCCCACCGAATTCCTGCAAAACGCTCTGCTATTGTCCCTAACCCTCTTAATCCTTCTGACTGTAGGGCTTTTCTGGAAGTTTCGCAACCGCATGAGAGCCTTGGAAGACTATGTCCATGAAGAAGCTCTGCCCCTGCTGAATAAGCCTGTGGACCTTGCCTATCTCAACTTGATTGAAGCTGAGAAAGAGGTGACGCGGGAGCAGCTCTTGGACTATAAGTCGCGGGAAGAGGACCTGCAAGCCATAGTCAAAATGTGGTCCCACCAGATGAAAGTGCCTCTGGCTGCCCTGTCTTTAATGAGTCAGACTGATAATCTCAAGCAGCAGGATGTCAATCACCAGCTCTTACGCTTGGACAATTATATGGCAAATCTCCTCAATTACCTCAAACTGACCAACCATGCCAGTGATTTTCGATTTGAGCAGGTAGAAGTGAGGGAAGTGGTTGTTGATTTGGTCAAAAAATACCGCAATCAGTTCTTGCAAAAAGACATTTCAGTGACTATCAATGGAAATTGGCTACTGAAAACCGACAGAAAGTGGCTCAGTTTTGCCCTATCACAGATCATCGACAACGCCCTCAAGTACAATAAGACAGGTGGTAAGGTAGCCATTGAACTGAATGAGGGAATTTCCATTTCCGATACGGGAATTGGGATTCTGACAGAAGATATTCCACGCCTGTTTGACGAAGGTTTTACAGGTTTTAATGGCCGTGAACACCAAAAAGCGACAGGATTTGGATTGTATCTGACCAAGCGGGTCTTGAATCAGTTGGAACTAGCTATTTCCGTGGAAAGTCAACTGGATGTTGGGACCACTGTAAGCATCACTAAAGTACAGTAAAAACTGTGCTTTTTTCACTTTGAAACCGCTTTAGATTATGATATACTTGACATAGATTGAATTAGGAGGGCACTATGTCACATCATCACGTACTACAAAACGGATCGGATATTCGCGGTATTGCTATCGCTACAGACGAATATGCTGTCAATCTCACTCCACAAGCCACCAAGGAAGTAGTTCGCGGACTTATTCATTGGCTAACTCAGAAGCCAGAACTAGCGCAGACCTATCAAAAAGGCCAATTGACCATCGGTATCGGTCGAGATAGCCGTCTCAGCGGTCCAGATTTGGTTTCAGCCTTTACAGAAGAAGCCGTTCGTCTGGGGGTTCAGCTGATTGACTTTGGCATGGCCACCACGCCAGCCCTCTTCATGAGCACCCAGTACCCGCAGTTCAAGTGCCACGCTGGTGTCATGATCACTGCCAGCCACCTGCCTTATTACTTCAACGGCATTAAGATTTTTTCTGAAAATGGCGGAGCAGAGCACGAGGATATTGACTTCATCCTCTCGCATAGTGAATACTTGCCAGCTTCTTCCCTTGGAAGTGTGACCACCGCAGACCTGATGACACCTTATTCTCAAGACCTCGTAGGCAAAATTCGCTCAGCCTGTGACGGACAAGAAAAACCACTTGCCAATCTCAACATTATCGTCGATGCTGGAAACGGTGCAGGCGGATTTTTTGCTGAGAAAGTTTTGGCAGAATTGGGAGCAGATACCACAGGTTCACAATTCCTAGACCCAGACGGAACCTTCCCAAACCATGTTCCAAACCCAGATAACAAGGAAGCCATGGAAAGCATTCGTCAGGCTGTCTTGAAGCAAGGGGCAGATCTTGGTATTATCTTTGATACCGACGTTGACCGTGCCGCCCTGGTCACCAAGTCAGGAGAAATTCTCAATCGTAACAACCTGATTGCCGTCCTCAGCCAGATTACCTTGGCGGAACACCCAGGAACCAGCATTGTGACCAATTCTCCAACGACTGAACACCTGAAAGTCTTTATTGAAAGCCTGGGCGGCAAACAAATTCGCTATATTTCAGGCTACCGTAATGTCATCAACCGTGCTATTTTAGCCAACCAAGAGGGAGTTGATTGCCAGTTGGCTATCGAAACCTCTGGACACGCTGCCTTTAAGGAAAATTACTTTCTTGATGACGGAACCTATGTGGCGGCTAAGATTCTCATGCTCTTACCAAAACTACAAGCGGAAGGTAAATCCTTGGACGACTTGATTGCCCAGCTCAAACAACCTCTTGAAACCCAAGAAGTGCGGTTCAAACTAGAAGCAGAAGATTATCGCGCACTGGGTGAACAGGTCATTGCTGACCTCCGTCAAACCAGCCTCGAAGGCTTTGCTTTTAACCCAGAAAACGAAGAAGGAGTGCGGTTTGACCTGACCGAACCTTATGGTGACGGCTGGCTCTTGCTCCGTATGAGCCTCCACGAGCCACTCTTGGTCTTGCAGGTGGAGAATGACCAGGCTGGACATATACCTGCTGTTCTGCGTACACTCTCAACCTTTTTGGACCAGTACCCAGCTGTCAATCAGGACAAATTGAAAGAATTGATTTAGATTTAGTAGAAAAAGGAGTGGGAGTGGGGAAGAACTCGACAAATAAAAAAAGTTCCCCTCACTTCCAAACAGTAGGTTAGGGCTAAAATAGTCCACCGGACTATTCTACTCCCACCCCCGCACAGCTCCAACAGTCAGAGTAGTGACTGTTGGAGGTTGGAAATAAGGCGAACTCTGTTCGCTTCAGTCGTATAGGTCGGATTTGGAGTGTGAAACACGAAGTGCTGAGATTTGCGAAGCAAATCTTATCTCCCACCTTTAACAGTCTCCTAGACTGTTAAAGCCAATCAACCACTGCGCTGAGATGTTGACACAAACTTTTAGTAGTGGAGTTGGATTTGATTCCAGCTCTTTTAATATTTTATTTACATAATTAAATTTACGCAACATCACAACTGATCCAGTGCATTTTTCTGCTCATCGTTGACGATATGGGTGTAGAGGTCAGTGACCTGAGTATTGGCGTGGCCCAGCTGATGACTGACCAGAACTTGTGACTTGGTGGCGTCGTAGAGCCGTGTTGCCAGCGTGTGACGGAGTTTGTGGGGTGTCACACGTATCTTGAAGTCCGCAGAGTACTTAGCCACCATTTTTTCAATAGAAGAAGCGTCGATACGATTGGGCAGACCGCGGTATTCGGATAAGAAGAAGGCTGTATCCGTTTTTTCAGCCTTGTAGCGTTGCTGACGAATGCTCATATAGGCTTCCAGATAGGGCTTAGCAAACCCAGCTACATTGACCGAGTCCCGTTTACCACCCTTACGGGTTACTTCGATCATCATCATATTGAGGTTTACATCTCGAAGGTCCAAATTAACCGCTTCTGACAGACGGACGCCAGAAGCCAAGAGAAGTGCCAGAATCGCCAAATCCCGCTCCTTATTTTTCTGGAAGGAGGAGAGGGCACGTTTGGATAACTTTACCTGGTATTCTTTATCGACATAGTCCAAGAACTCCATCGTTTCATTGCCCAAAAAGAGCTTTTGCTTGATGTTCTCTGCCCGCGCTGCCAAAGTTTCCTTCTTCTTCTTGGTGGACACCTTCTTCATGACATTGCGGTAGAAGTAGGGCTCGCCCTGCTCATTTTCCACTTCTTCGGTTAAATACTTGAAGAGACTAGATAGGGCCGAGAGGGTACGGTTAATGGTGGTCTGCGACACACCATTCTGCGTGGTATTGGCGTTCAGCAAGGGACGCTCTCGCAGATATAGAATAAATGCCTCCATATCTTTCTTGGTCAGATGCTCCAGAACATCCAGCGGAATGTCAGCAATCCGTTCAACAGCGACCAAATCTGAATCCTGTAACCACTCAAAAAAACGACGGTATTCTTTCAAGTATTCGTACAAGGTCGTAAAACTGTAAGGCACAGCCAATTTTGACTGATAATATTCCAGAACATACCAAGGCATAATTTCCTTCAGTTGATCAATTTTTTCCAATAATAACTCGCGTCTCATCATTTTCTCCTGATTTTTAGCTATATGAGTAGTATAGCATAACCTTATATAAGTTTCAAGAAAATTATAGTTTTTCGGAAAGATGTATGTATGTGGGTAATAGTAGATAACCAAAAAAATTTTTATACAAATAAATACGAAAGGATGGTTCTTATGCTTGATTTTATTCCTATCAACCCAGAGAATTGGCGAATTCCTTTATCAGTTTCTCCTGACCAGGCTGAGTTTGTTGCGGATAAGGTGACGACTTTGGCACGTGCCTTTGCTTATCGGATGTTTGATAGCCAAGCTTATTTGATTTACCAGCAAGATTGTCCGGTTGGCTTGGTGTTATATCATGATTATCCTGATGGTCAAGCTTATCTCATATCTGAATTCTTTATTGATGCCACCTATCAGCGACAAGGTTTGGGGCGTCAGGCCATGACACAGTTACTGGAAACATTCCGCTCAGAAAGAAAATTTTCAGCTGTTCAGCTTTGCATTTTATCCCAAAACAACCCAGCCAAAACCTTGTATCAATCGCTTGGCTTTGTTGAAACTGGCGAATACGATGAAGATGAAATTATATTACGATTAGAATTCTAAGGAAAAGTTTACACAAAATAAATTATGTAAATTAACTTCTTTGACTGAGCTGTAGGATTAAATCCATAGCTGTTTTTCGATTGCGGAAATAGAGTTTTATCCCACTGGATTTCAAACGTTTGGTAAAGGCGCTTTGACTGAGTTTCATTTTCTCAGCAATTGGCTTTTGTGTGAAATCTTCTTGATAGATTTTTTGGGAGATTAAGGTTTCAAACAGATCCGTTTGCGAACGATTCCAGGCAGCTTTGATGAAATCGCTAGAAGTTAGCAAGGGGTTGATCACACGATTGATTTGCTTGTACTCCGAAGAAAATGAGAGCTTGCTACTACCATAATCATCCTTATCAAGAATAAACTCAATCGCCTTCTGTGCTTCCCAATAAGCTGGTCCATCTACTACAGTACCTTGTTTGGGATCGATAGGTGTTAGAATTTCCCCTAAACCAATTCCAAAACGGATTTCAATCTGGTCACGAAAAGCCAACTGAATTTGGTCAATCATCAAAAATATATAAGGGTTAGGCTTGCATAAGGCCTGAAATTCATCTCCCCTAATGATTGTAAATGGAGATGCCAACTCATCTGAAAAAGAACGGTTGATTTTATTTAAGTGCAGGTTCAATTGTTCTTGCCTATTGCTAAGGTTGGTAACGTGTTGAAAATTGATTATTTTTCCAATTATTGCGATATAATTCATTGTTTTCCCTTTATTTGTTACTATATGTGCATTATAACGGACATTATTTGATTTGTCTATCAAAAAGGATATTTTTAACTCTTTCCGTTATAAGAGAAAGTTTCGATGTTCGAAAATCACTTTATCTACTCTGCTACTCCTATTCTTATTGCTGTAGCATTAGCTATTTTGACTGAAAAGTAAAAAGAAGAGATTATTTTCTCTTCTTTTTGGCTTTCTTGATTTTATTGGCTTGGCGCTTCATGGCTTGTTTCATAGCAAACTCGCCGATTCTACCTTTCAAGCCGCCTCCAAACATTTGGGACATATCTGGCATGCCAGCTCCTCCCATTAGTTGGCTCATATCAGGCATTCCTGCACCGCCCATCATATCTTCAAGTGCAGACATATCCAAACCGTTCATATTTGGCATATTTTTAGGAAGATTATTTGGGTTGATTCCCATTTGTTTCATCATTTTGTTCATGTCGCCTGACATGACACCCTGCATCATGGTTTTTGCCTGATTGAAATCCTTGATAAATTTATTGACTTCGACAAAGCTATTTCCAGAACCGTTAGCAATACGACGACGACGGCTAGGTGTTAACAATTCAGGATTTTCACGTTCGGCTGGTGTCATAGAAGATACGATAGCTCGTTTTCGTGCAATTTCACGCTCGTCAATTTTCAAGTTGGCAAGGGCTGGGTTACCAGCCATACCTGGAATCATCTTCAGCAGGTCTTCCATTGGTCCCATATTCTGAACTTGGTCCAATTGAACGATGAAATCGTTGAAATCAAAGGTATTCTCACGCATTTTTTCAGCGAGTTCCAATGATTTCTTCTCATCATATTCTTTGCTGGCTTTTTCAATCAAGGTCAGCATGTCACCCATGCCCAGAATACGTGAGGACATACGGTCTGGGTGGAAAGTTTCGATGTCGGTGATTTTTTCACCAGTACCGGTGAATTTGATTGGCTGACCAGTAATGTGACGGACAGACAAGGCTGCACCACCACGTGTATCGCCGTCAATCTTGGTCAAAATCACACCAGTAATAGCCAGTTGATCATTGAACTCACGCGCAACGTTGGCAGCTTCTTGACCAATCATGGCATCGACGACCAAGAGGATTTCATTTGGATGAGCAAACTCTTTGATTTCTCTCAATTCGGCCATAAGGGCTTGGTCAATTTGCAAACGACCGGCCGTATCAATCAGGACATAGTCATTGTGATTGGCTTTTGCTTGCTCCAAACCTTGACGAACGATTTCAAGTGCTGGAACCTGGTTTCCCAATTCAAAAACAGGGACGTCAATCTGTTGACCAAGGGTTTTCAACTGGTCAATGGCAGCTGGACGATAAATATCGGCAGCAATCAAGAGTGGACGGGCATTCTCTTCCTGCTTGAGTTTGTTAGCCAACTTACCTGTGAAGGTCGTTTTACCAGCACCCTGTAGACCCGCCATCATAATGATAGTTGGAATTTTTGGTGATTTGATAATTTCTGAAGTTTCAGACCCTAATACAGCCGTCAATTCTTCATCAACGATTTTGATGATTTGTTGAGCAGGGTTCAGAGTGTCAATAACTTCATGACCAATGGCACGTTCACGTACTTTCTTGATGAAATCTTTTACAACTGGAAGAGCAACGTCAGCCTCTAGCAAGGCTAGGCGAATTTCCTTGGTTGCTTCCTGAATATCAATCTCAGAAATTTTTCCCTTACGGCGCAGATTTTTAAACACATTCTGCAAACGTTCTGTTAAGCTTTCAAAAGCCATATACTTCTCCTCTTATTCTCTATTATCAATACTGGTCAGAATAGCGATTTTTTCCTTCAAATAAGCATCTTCTGGATACTTATTCAGTATTTCATCGAAAATCTGGCTACGCACCACATAGTCGGAATACATATGTAGCTTCATCTCGTAGTCTTCCAGTAATTTTTCTGTTCGTTTAATGTTATCATAGACCGCCTGACGGCTGACTTGAAATTCTTCAGCAATCTCAGCCAAACTGTAATCATCGGCATAATAGAGCTCGATGTAGTTCATTTGCTTGTCTGTTAGCAAGGCTGCGTAGAATTCAAATAAGGCATTCATTCGGTTGGTTTTTTCAATTTCCATAAACTTTATTATATCAAAAATTCCATATTTTATAAATAAGAAAATCCGTCATCACTAGAAAGATTACGGATTTTAAAACGTTTTACATAATTATTTTTATGCTAACTATTTTCTAAATAGAATTCGAAACGTTCTCCAACGTACTGACTATTTACAAATTCAAATGCTTGACCATCTTCGAGATAAGATACCTGTTTTAGTGCGAGAATAGCCTGGTTTTTAGAAATTTGTAAATATTGAGCAACTTTGTCATTGGCTAAACGAGCAAAAATGGTTTGTTTGCTCGTTCCAATTCGATAACCATTGTCTATAAGTGTTTTAAAGAAATGGTTGGTAACATCTTCTTTGGGGACATTTTTTATCAAGCGTTCAGGAATGCTGGCAACCTCATACACGACAGGAACATTATCTGCATAGCGGACCCGCTCCATTCGAATAACATACTCGCCACGGGATAAACCTAATTGTTCAACTTCTTTCTCATTAGGTTTGGTTCGTGTATAGGATAATAATTTGCTGCTTGGCGTCTTTCCTTGGAGTTGTACTAATTCAGTAAAGGAAGTCGTGCCTCGCATCTTTTCTTGAACCCGTGTACTGGCGACATAAGTACCGGAACCAATCTTGCGTTGTAGCACCCCTTCCTCCACTAAAAGTGTGATTCCTTGACGGAGTGTCATACGAGAAACACCAAATCCATCTGCTAAATCGCGTTCACTTGGTAAACGTTGACCAATTTTCCAGATTCCGTTATCGATTTGTTCCTTAATTTTATCGTGAATTGTGATATATGCTGCTTTCATTTATCTAGCCTTTCTCTTCTTTCTAGTTTACCAAAAATAAAGGCGTTTGGCTAATTCAGGCCACACTCTATTGGTAAAATTCTCCTAGGCAAACAATGAAGTCAGATTACCTAAAATAAAGTTAGTAAAAACAATAAAAATACGAACACTAACATTTTTATTATCATTCATAGTTTGCAAAACAGATATTTAACAAATAAAATTTGGAAAATGTTCGCTTTTATGTTAAACTAACTACTAGTATTTGAATTTTTTTCAAAACGAAAGGGAAAAACATGACAAAACAAGATGTCCAAAAAATTATTGTATTGGATTATGGTAGCCAATACAATCAGCTCATTTCACGTCGTATTCGTGAATTTGGTGTCTTTTCAGAATTGAAAAATCACAAAATTACTGCTGAAGAAGTTCGTGCCATCAATCCGATCGGTATCGTTCTTTCAGGTGGTCCAAACTCTGTGTACGCAGAAAATGCCTTTGATATTGATCCAGAAATCTTTGAATTGGGTATTCCTATCTTAGGGATTTGCTATGGTATGCAGTTGATTACCCATAAATTGGGTGGTAAAGTTGTTCCTGCTGGTGAGGCTGGAAATCGTGAATATGGTCAATCAAATCTTCAACTGAAGACTGAATCAGCGCTTTTTGCTGGAACACCAGAAGAGCAGCTTGTACTCATGAGCCACGGTGATGCTGTAACTGAAATTCCTGCTGATTTCCACTTGGTTGGTCTGTCTGCTGACTGTCCTTTTGCTGCTATTGAAAATACTGAACGCCGTATCTACGGTATCCAATTCCACCCAGAAGTTCGTCATTCTGTTTATGGTAATGACATTCTGAAAAACTTTGCGTTTGGTATCTGTGGAGCCAAAGGCGACTGGACAATGGAAAATTTCATCGAAACAGAAATCGAAAAAATCCGTCAAACAGTTGGTGACAAGAAAGTCTTGCTCGGTTTGTCAGGCGGTGTGGATTCGTCAGTTGTTGGTGTCCTGCTTCAACGTGCTATCGGTGATCAATTGACTTGTATCTTCGTTGACCACGGTCTTCTTCGCAAGAATGAAGGTGATCAAGTTATGGAGATGTTGGGTGGTAAGTTTGGTCTCAATATTATTCGCGTTGATGCTGCCAAACGTTTCCTAGACCTTTTAGCTGGCGTATCTGACCCTGAGAAGAAACGTAAAATCATCGGTAATGAATTTGTTTACGTATTTGACGATGAAGCGAGTAAGTTGACTGATGTTGAATTCCTAGCGCAAGGAACACTTTATACCGATATTATCGAGTCAGGAACGGATACTGCTGAGACAATCAAATCTCACCACAACGTTGGTGGTCTGCCAGAAGATATGCAGTTCAAGTTGATTGAACCGCTCAATACTCTCTTTAAGGATGAAGTTCGTGCCCTCGGTACTGCTCTTGGTATGCCAGATGAGGTCGTGTGGCGCCAACCATTCCCAGGACCAGGCCTTGCCATTCGTGTCATGGGTGAAATCACTGAGGAAAAACTTCAAACCGTTCGCGAATCTGACGCTATCTTGCGTGAGGAAATTGCAAAAGCGGGTCTTGACCGCGATGTGTGGCAATATTTCACGGTTAATACTGGCGTTCGCTCCGTAGGTGTCATGGGAGATGGTCGTACCTACGACTACACTATCGCCATCCGTGCTATCACTTCTGTCGATGGAATGACAGCTGACTTTGCCAAACTACCATGGGATGTTCTTCAAAAAATCTCTGTCCGCATCGTAAACGAAGTAGACCACGTCAACCGCATCGTCTATGATATAACAAGTAAACCACCAGCAACAGTTGAGTGGGAGTAAATTAGTCCAGTGGACTAATTTACCCGACACCTGAAAACAAGAAAGTGTCGCAAGCCTTGGGAGAGGCTCTATCAGCCAGTCTATCAAGACTGTTTTACCTGACGCTCCAAAATAGGAAAGAGTCTTATAAAAAAACAATCAAAGGGTAGTTTAGTGCTACTACTTTGATTGTTTTTTTGTTTTCTAGCTTAAAACTCTAACTAGTACCGTTTTGGAGGGGATAGAAAATGCGATGTAATGATGTCATCCAGTTGTTCAGCAATGCTTGCAAACTGCAGGTTTAAGTCCAAATTTTTGACACTAATCTGGTTTCCATGCATTTGGTAGACCTGATTAGGTTGAATATCTATATCGGTTTTAGCGTATAGAAGCATTCCTGCTACTGTATCGTTTGTATCTGACAGGCGATAAGCCTGATTTTTCACATAGGTAAAAATTTGGTATAGATTATTTGAATGGAGTGTGCGCTTATCAAAGCGAATCTGTGTGTTACTAGAATAATATTTAGCATCAATAATCAATATAGTATCTTTATATTTGAGGTAAATATCACTCTGCATGATGGGGAGCATTTCTCCAAAACCATCATCTAGTGCCCAAGGTATCTGAGAGGCGGTAACCTGTATTTGGGGATAATGCTTTTTATAATATCCAAGAATGAACTTCTCATATAGCAAGGATTCCCTTCGCTCATCAAGAAAATTCATCAATTTCTTATTCCCCTCCCTCTCTGTATGAATTAATCCATTCACCACCAAATAGCAGATTGACATTAGTAATTGATACGACTGATTGTTTCGATTATATTGTAAATTCCAATTGATTGAGTGCAGATTAATTTTTGAGACTTCTCCAAAGAAAACTAAGAGTTTTCTCAATTTCTTTTTCCTGTCCCTGCTTATATCAGCTTTTAGCAGTATCTCAATGCTTGCTTTGATAATGCGATTCATTCTACTGTCAAGAGAAAAATCATCGTATTGGCAAACAAGTTGCTTTCTACGCCAATTCGGAGGTGTTAAAGATTCAGAGATATTTATTTTACCTTTAAGTGCTGAGAGTGACTCGGTTTGAGAACGATACTCTCGACCAAGTCCTCTTTTCACCTGTATCGAGAGGCTGATTATCATTATTTCCGCCAGTAGATCTGCAGCATTTTTAAATTCTTCAGTAGCAATCCGTTTATATTCCTGCTTATGAAGGATTTTGAATGCGTAGGATAGCATATAGTAGATATTTTGGACAGGTATCACTGGATGGCACTCCTTAACTTACTACTCCAATCATGAATTTTTGTCGGTTCATCAAACCAATATTCTTTCAAGAGGGGAATCAGTTCATATTCAACAATGGCTTCTAGCAAACCTTGGTCCAGTACTTCTGCCGATAAACCGCAGAAGTAACTATGCCCAATACAGAAGCTATCTCCTAGTACTTCCTCTGTTGAAATGGCCTGATTTAGCTTTTCTACACAGGAAATGAGTCTATCGAATTTTTCGTTTTTCAGATTTGTTTGATAATCTTTGAATCCCGCAGTTGAAAAAACTGGCTTAATGTCAAAGAAGGCAAAGCGTCGTCTCAGTGCATAATCAAGTAGGGCTAAACTCCTATCTGCGGTATTCATCATGCCGATGATATATAGATTTTCTGGAATTGAGAATTGCTCATCCGAGTAGAGGAGCTGTAAAGACTTGCCTCGTTTGTCATTTTCTATCAGCATAAACAGTTCACCAAAAATTTTGCTCAAATTTCCCCTGTTTATTTCATCAATAATAAAGAAATAATCATGACCCTTGTCAGATTCTGCTTTTTTGCAGAAAGTATAGAATGCCCCTCTTCTCAGCTCAAAGCCACTTGTCGAAGGTCTAAAGCCCATGATGAAGTCCTCGTAGGAATAGCTTTGGTGAAACTGAATTGTCATGACCCTTTCTAAATCTGGTTTACCCATTAATGAAAATGCTAGGCGTTCTGCAACAAACGTCTTTCCAACTCCTGGTGCTCCTTGTAAGATGATATTCTTTTTCATTTGGAGTATGGAGGTTAATTGATCATACTCTTCTTCTGTCATATAGACTTCTGATAGAAAGTGATTTTTCGTATAGCTATCTTCTACTACCTCTTCTCCACCTATCTCGTTTCCAGTATCAGCTTCCTCAGCCAGTGGAGAAATTGTTCCAGCACTTCTTTCCTTCTCTTCTTGATTGTATTTCCAAGCCATGGATGATAATTCTTTAAAATTTTTCAGTTTGCTCTCTGCACTCTTTAAATATTGAAGTATAGAATCTGAAATATCAAAATACTCATCAGCAGAAATTTTTGACTTCATCTTTGGCAATTTTTGGACAATGTCAGCAGGAATCTCCCCAGACTCATACACATACGTTTCATTTTGACTATCTAAGTTCAAGAAAAAGTCAGGAGCAATCCAATACAAGGCCATCGTAATCTTGCTGTTGCCATTTCCTTTCTTGTTTATAGCCAAATCAAAATAGTGTGAAAATTTTTCTTTCTTCTCAGCCGTAGGCTCCTTGCTATAGGTCAAAGCAGCAATGAAAAGTTCCCATAAGTCATCAATATCTTTCTCATCACGATCTCCGATAAAGTAATAGAAAGTCGCATTCTGATTCATCAGTACCGGTATGCTTTCAAAAGAGGATGGGATTTCCGCTTGGAGGTGGAATAATTCTGCTATAGCTGTCAGAATTTTGATGCGATTCTCTTCTGTTATTCTCTTATTGAAGATTCCAAATATCGTAAAAGGATCAATATCCATCAGTTGATTGTCCTTTTCTAACGTGGGCATATGTATCTTTGTTTTGGTATAGATAGCTTTTACTTTCTCAACCAGCTCTGCTCTATTATCTTTATAGTCTACTAATTTCCAAGCAAATTCCTTATAAAAGTTTACCCAATTGAATTGGTTTTGTTCATCCATAGTATCCTCCAACGGTGTTGTATCTACACCTATTAAATTATGAGTTCGAATTTACCTATATTTTATCATTAAACATTCCTGTCGTAAACTTAGAATTTATATACTTGTGTAACCGTTTAATGCGGTACCTCAAAATAGTTGCTTTTGATATTTTTATATGATAATATGTGACTGAAAACGTTTTAGAAAGGTGTGATGGCTGTGCTGAAATACTCGAAAGTGCTGTTACTTGTCTTGCTTATTGCCACTGGACTATCTTGTATCGGAATCTACTGGCTCGGAAAAGAGCAAAATCGACTATTAAATGAGCAGTTTCATTCCTTGAACATACGTATTATTAATGATCTAGGAACAAAAATTGATGCCATTGGTGGTCCGCAAAATCCGCGTATCATTGGATTCTATCAACAAGATGCCACTACTGCTATCAGCCAGCGGATTGGTACAGCTTCTGAGGAGGAATTGAAAATAGCTAAACCTGACAATCTATTCCAGAAAGAGTGGATTGTTCTCTACCCTCAAACGCGCAGCAGTCCCTTTGAAAATACTTCTGCTTATGCAGTCATGAAAACCAGTATCAAGGCTGACTGGCTCCATGTGACTACTTCGTCAGAGACGGAATTAGATATTTTTTATGAGAAGGCAGATGAAAGCTTGCTGACCTTGGAAGACTTGGTGCAAGACAAGGAGAGTTTTCGTACTACACTAAAAACAATCCTAGTTTCAGCTAAAAATGAGGCTGAAATTCAAGTTCAAAAAGATATTTTAGAAATGTTTGAGAGTGATGATTGGTCTGCTATTCCCTTTGCTTACACTGAAAAATCTCTGATATTGGAGAAAGCTATCATTTCAATCTCTGCATTTGTAGATAGTTTAAATCCCTACTATTTTTCAGAACAAACCCTTGCAGATTTGCGTTTATCAGAAGAATCGCGCCAGGCTTTGGAAGATTCGGTAGATAAGACAATTATCACCTATCCTTGAATAAACGGTGGGAGTGGGAAAGTCGTCATGGATGTCTTTCCCAGCTTTTTTTATTTTTGTTTAACAAATTAAACATTTTTGTGGATTTGAAAAATATTTTTTGTTATACTTGTGTTATGAAAACATCAACACTTGGAAAGTTACTAGAGTTACCAAATTTTCACCACTTCTACACCGTTCCAATTAGAGAAAATACGGAGTCTTCTGGAAATTATATAATTGTTTTTGAACAGGACAAGCAACCTGTATTTGTTGATTTGAAAAATGAGACTGGTCACACTCGTGAGGTACGCTTTGCCAGTCATTTTGACAGCGCCGGTCTTCTGGTCGGATTAGGAGCCATTCCTATCAATTATTGGTCTACCTGCCAGATTCTTGGTGTGAAGAAAAATAATAATCGACGAGGACTTAGTCTATCTAGTCTGATGGATGGTTATGGACGTCTACCTATTTTTAAGGAAATGGCAGAGCGTTATAGAGCGCGTGGACAATCAACCATTTATGACCCCTACCGTTATTCATATACTATTGATGAAAAGAAGGTTATTAAGGATAATCAATTAACCCTTATTCCAAAGAAAGAATACGAAAAGATAAAAGATTTTCATCCTTTTTTGCAAACAAAGCATGGAAATGTTTATGCAGTTCCTTGTTTCTATCAAGACAGGAAACGAAATCAGATTACTAAAATCTATATTATGGGCTGGTACTTTTATGAGAAGCAATTAAAAATATCTTGGAAACCTTCTCATTCTCGTAAAAGCCGCTGGCGTTCTTCTCTTGTTTCAGTTGATAAATTATCGGACCGCTTCTTCTTTCAAGGAGAATTGTATAAAAAAGGAACCTATCCAGTGTTCCTTGAAGACCTCACAATAAAAAATAAGGCCTACCAACATCGCCTGGATAGGGAGTTTGCAGCCTTTTTAAGTATTATTGAAGAACAAAAACGGAGGGCACAGCTCCGTGTTAAGTAGAAAATGGTTAGGTTGGTAAATTACCGACTATCATTTTTACGATTATCTTTTAGTTTTACAACGACTCGAAACTGGCGATCAGGATGATTTTCTGTATTAGACATCTGAATACGTGCCTCTAGAATATTGCTGTGTCCAAAATAGATTAATCGACTGATTAGTGAGTTTTTATCCGATGGAATATATCCTAACTTTGTGCCCTGATAAAAGATTGCTACAGCTTCTGAGTCATGTGGGTTTGACGGCTCTCCGACTAGCTGAACAGGTGTTCCTGGTTTGAGTTGGTCGATTACATCTAGTCCATCATAGTAGGCAAAGGCTGCCAAATGAAAATCTTGCACATTGCGTGTTGGTTCAAATGATGTGAATGTCATGTCTAACCTCCTAGAGAATCATTATGGTTGATAAACAATTTGATAATCTGCATTGATAATGACACCGTTTTGGTAAATAGTATAACGGGCATTATCATCGCCTTCCAAAATATTATAAGGAATAGATTCGGTGCGCGTGTAGTTACCTTCAATGACGCGCCAATTGTTTTCGCCTAAAATTGAGTTGGCATAATCAATCGTTTTTGGTCCACTATCCAACTGGACGCCTGTTTCAGTATTTTTTAATGGGTCTATACCGCTAGTGGCTGAATTGGTCAAGCGATAATAAACATCTACTACGTCTGCTGCTATTTCTTGGCTTATTACAATCATTCTATCGCGCGTAGAGTCAGTAGTGTCTGTCTCAGTTGTATTTGCTTGTGTTCCTTTGGGAATCATTAATAGTGTTACATCGCCAATCGTTGCGTCTACATAGCCTGTTTCAAAAATTCCATCAGTTATTTTTCCGCGGCCAAGTAAGGATTGGCTATCTGCTACTAATCCTTTGCTATTGAAGACTAGTGAATTTCCTTGGCTATTTTGCCAGGTGCCTAGTATACTGTCGTAATTGCCTTGCATTAGAGCATCTATATCCATAGAACTAAGAGAAATCTCACGTTGGATTGTTGATGAAGTGCTTGTATTGGCATTAGAAACCTGGGTATCAGCAGTTGAGGTACTTGCGGAACTGCCCTTCTTTTCAGTTTGACAGGCAGAAAGTGACATGATAGTGAGCAAGCCAACAGCGAGTGCTAAATATTTTCTTTTCATTCTAGCTATCTCCCCTCTAATCTCTATGAATAGTAAAGCCAGTTGCCTGCTTGGTTGCCATAATGGTCATATCAGAAATCTGCACGTGTGCAGGTTGATTTGCAACAAACAGAGTACAGTTGGCAATATCATTTGCTTGAAGAGCATCAATTCCTTGATAGACTGTCGCTGCTCTATCTTTATCTCCATGAAAACGGACTTGGCTAAAATCAGTCTCGACGATACCGGGTTGTAACGTAGTCACCTTGATATTTTTATCAATCGTGTCAATACGGATCCCGTCTGAAAGCACCTTGACAGCTGATTTGGTTGCAGCATAGACAGCAGCTCCTGCATAGGCGTAAATACCGGCTGTTGATCCAATATTGATAATATGCCCCTCATTATTTTCAACCATTTGTGGCAATAACTGACGTGTCACAGTTAGTAATCCTTTAATATTGGTATCAATCATTGTCATCATATCAGTCAAATCATAGTCTTGGAATTTGTCCAATCCCAATGCCAGGCCAGCATTGTTTACCAAAATATGAATTTGTCCAACTTCTTCTAAGATTTTTTGACAATTTACAATCGTTTGTTCCATATTTGTAACATCAAATGAATGAACTGATACCTGAACATGGTATTGCTTTTCAATATCTTGCTTAATTTCTTCTAGTTTGTCCAATCTTCGTCCTGTAATGATGATATTATCACCATTAGCAGCAAATACATAAGCGATTGCTTTGCCAATGCCACTACTTGCACCTGTAATCAATACATTTCGTTTCATCACTCTGTCTCCTATTCTCTTTATTATACTACAATTTTACCTAGTTTGTAAAAATGCTGTAGTTAAAAAACTCATCAGATTTCCGATGAGTTTGATAGGTATTAAAATAAATTAATGAGGCGCATCAGGTGCATATTAAAACGAACCTGTCTAGCATAGTAGATATTTCCACCATTTACATATAACTTCCCACCATTTAGCAAAGCCAAAGGATGAAAATAGGTATACGTTTCTTCTGTAGTATTCCCTAAGCTTGGTGCTACTACTGTTCTGGAGTATTCTTTCGCTAAAGAGAGTGTATGTTCTCCACCATGCTCAGCAATATAGTCAATATAGGCTGGACCGAAATTATATGCCTGAACTGCTGTCCAAACCTCTACTCCTTTTTCCTCAGCCAACCGTAGGTTTTCTGTCAGGTAGATAATTCCTTGCCGGATACTCTCTCTACTATCCGTGATGGTGTTAGCATAGCCAGTAGCGGACTCACTTGATTGCATGACATCTGCTTCTTGTCCCTTGGTTTCTGTGTAAATCATTGCCAGGACTAGTTCTTCATTAGCTGGTGTGTCGTTTTCTGCCAATACTTCTTGTACCATAGTTTGATAGGTCATCACTTGCTTGACTGCACTGTAGGTTTGATAGAATTTGTAACCGAGAAAAATCAGCAAAAGAAGTATCAGCGTACGTATCAGTTTTTTCATTTACTTGCTCTTTATGTCTTCAATATTTTTGATAAGAATAGAATAGGTTCCGTTGTCATTTTGAATAAATTCAACTGATTCTGCATCCTCATAGATTGCATTTGGTACAATCAACTCAATTCCGTTTGATAAAGATAGCTTCTGATTTTCAAATTTCTTAAGTTGACGGCTACTATCAATTTCATCGAAGGAAATCTTATCAGGTATGACCTCTTTCAGTTGATCGACGAAATTTAAACGAGCAGTCAGGTTGTTATCGAATAACTGATCAGCCAATTTTTCAGGTGAAAGCTCGTTATCTTCTTCCAAATTGTTGAAAATAGCTGACTTGACTTTCGATTGAAATTGAAAATCACCTTGATGGAAATTATCAGCAATTTTTTGAGCTGTCTGTTCTACTGCTTTGATTGATTTTTTTGCAGAAATAGCTGGTGTAACTTGCAGAAGATTATCTGAGAAATAATTGAGGAAGGCTCCATTATGTTTGATTCTTTTCTCAATCAAATGATACTTCCGCGTTTGAAGATTGACAATCAAGGCCTCATCAGGTGCTGAACCTGCTCCAGGTAAATTATTCTGGGTGATTTTTAAAGGACTCCCGCTTTCTGAACCAACGTGAGCCAAATTTTCACGTAAGGCAATTCTTAGAAAGGCGAAATGCTCCACACCATTTCGTTCAAACTCGATAAAGATTAAATCATTGGTCTTGATATTTTCAGAAATGGAAAACTCTTCTTTCCAGATACCAGCAATTTTGACAGAATTGGTCAGTAAATCTTCTTGTAAGTAATCAAGAAAAGGATTGTCTGGCTCAAACTGTCCAGTTTTTGCTTCATCAGAAAAAACACGCTCGATTTTCTTGCGCAAGTATTCTTCTATCTTTGGACTGACAGTCAAAAGCTGGTCAGCAAGGACCAGCTCAGTGTCGTCAGGACTAAATTGATGTATAATAGCTTTTTTTACAAATATATCCATTATAAACCTTCATAAAGTGGGTAGCGGTCTGTCAAAGCACGTACTTCTTGACGAACTTCCTCTAGAACGGCTTCATTTTCTGCATTTTCAAGGGCTTTGATTGTCAACTCAGCAACCTTGCGAGCCTCTTCGACTCCAAAACCGCGAGCTGTAATGGCTGCAGAGCCAACACGGATACCGCTTGTTTTGAATGGTGAGAGTTTTTCGTAAGGAATTGAGTTTTTGTTGAGAGTGATATTCACTTCATCCAAGAGATGTTGTGCAACCTTACCGTTCTCAACAACTTTTGTCACATCGACCAAGAAGAGATGGTTGTCTGTGCCACCTGTGATAACCTTGAAATTAGGGTTGGCAAGGAAGACTTCTGCCATAGCCTTGCTGTTCTCAATCACTTTCTGAGCATAGTCTTTGAAAGCTGGGTCCAAAACTTCTTTGAAAGATACGGCTTTTGCAGCAATAACATGCTCAAGTGGACCACCTTGGATACCAGGGAAGATAGCTGAGTTGATTTTCTTGATAAGGGCTTCATCATTGGTCAAAATCAAACCGCCACGAGGTCCACGAAGAGTTTTGTGGGTTGTTGTTGTTGTGATATGAGCGTGAGGAACTGGGTTTGGATGGAGGCCAGCAGCTACAAGACCTGCAATATGGGCCATATCCACCATCAATTTTGCACCAACTGCATCTGCAATTTCACGGAATTTAGCGAAATCAATGGTACGGGCATAGGCTGAAGCACCTGCGACAATCAATTTTGGCTGTACTTCTTTTGCTTGCTCTAGAATTGCATCGTAATCCAGCAAACCAGTCTCTTCATCTACGTTATAAGCAACGAAGTTATAGGTTTGTCCAGAGAAGCTAACCGCAGCGCCGTGAGTCAAGTGACCACCTGCTGACAAATCCATCCCCATCACTGTATCGCCTGGTTCAATCAAGGCCATGTATGCAGCACAGTTGGCTTGGCTTCCTGAGTGTGGCTGAACGTTAGCAAATTTTGCACCGAATATTTCTTTAGCACGTTCAATAGCTAAACTTTCAACTACGTCAACGCATTCCGTACCGCCATAGTAACGACGACCTGGGTAACCTTCTGCGTATTTATTGGTCAAAATAGAACCTTGAGCTGCCATAACAGCTTTAGAAACAACGTTTTCAGACGCAATCAATTCGATATTATTTTGTTGGCGTTTTTCTTCAGCTTGAATAGCATCCCAAACTTCTTTATCGAAATCTTTGTAGTCAACTTTGTCAAAAATCATGTGCGGTACTCCTTTATAAGTGCTTGATAAAGCGATATTGTAATTTGTCAGATTCATATCCCAAATGCTCGTAAAAACGATGGGCTAGTTTACGGTGTTCAGCTGAATTGAGGCGAATGAAAGATAGTCCTTTGTCTATAGCTAGTTTTTCAACTGCTTGCAACAACTTTGAACCAATTCCCATACCTTGGTATTCTGAAAGAACAGCCAATCCTAGAATATTAAGACCACGATTTGAATACAGACTTTCATAGATTTGAGCATGAATATAGCCTGATACTTGACCAGTTTCATCGTCCTCAAAAACCAATATAGTATGTCCATTAGTCTCTGAACAACGTTCAAATTGTATTTCTGTTTGCTCAAGAGGCACATCGTAGCCCAAGACTTGTGCATTTATTTCTCTAATTGCTGACAAATCTGCATACTCAATATTTCGAATCATGTCGTAATCCTCGAATTCCGTAGCATGAATTACTTCCTAAATTTTTTGTAGTCAACTTTGTCAATAATTATGTACGGTAATCCTGTCTATTTCTTTGTATTATTGATGCCTAAAATTGTTAAACCAATGGCCAGACTTCCAACTATAAAGTAACCAGCTGTATTTAGCAATTTTCCTAACCACTCTTTATTTTTAGAATCTAGTGAGTCAAGTTTTTCAATAATATCTTGCATTTCGGACAAGTAATATTTCTTTTCTTCAAAAGTTAGATGTTCATCTTCTAACATTCTTTCCAAAATATTCAATTTTTGTTTACAGGCTTCGAAAATAGTTTTTTGCGTTACTTCGTTGCTCTCCATAGCCTTGTCAACAACAATTTGAAATTCTTTAATAGTGGTCTTGGCTCCATTAATAAACTCTGGAAATTGTGCTACTATTGCTTTAGCAACTTCTGGATCAACTTCAGCAAGTTTTGAATTTAATTCAAGAATATCTTCTTTAGAAAACTCTCTAAAGTTAACTTTATTAAATCTTTTAAGTAGTGCCTTTTCTTGTTTATTATATTCCATAAAGTCAATCCTCCAAAAAATTTTACTCAAATTCTATTTCAGGGACAGCAGCTTGGATTTCTTCGCAGCTGATAGCACCTTGGCGTAAAATTCGCGCTTTCTGTCCAGAAAGGTCCAAAATCGTTGAATCAATACCTGTCAGAGCTTGGTCATCCTCAATGCCAGGCAAATCAACTGAAAATTGTGCCTGGATGTCCGAAAACTTCTTGCCACTTTCATTTCCTGAAATATTGGCGGATGGTCCAATAAGTGGTCCAGTCTCCGAAATCAAACGTAAGGTTTGTTCGTGATTGGGAAGACGAAATCCAACAGTATCCAGACCAGAATTAACCCAAAAAGGAACGTTATCGTTCGCTTTCAGGATAATCGTTAGCGGTCCTGGCATAAACCTATTATACAGTTTTTCCAGATAATGGGGTGGATTTTGACTGAAAAAATAAATATCGTTCAGATTTGAGACATTTAAGTTCATTGCCTTGTCCCTAGGTCGCTGTTTCAACTGATAGACGCGATTGACTGCATCTTCATTCAAGGCTTGGGCAAAAAGCCCGTAGACTGTCTCAGTCGGCAAAACCACGGCTCCACCATTTTCAAGGATTGTTCGGAGTTTATCCATTGTCATCCGCGACGACCTTTCTATCCTGTCCAAATTGGTCTTTGAGGACTCGAATTCGCTTTTTGGGGAAATGCAGAGCGAGTAAGTCAGTTAGGTCTTGCCCTTGCTTGTAGCCAATTTCAAAGTAGAGTTTTCCATTTTCCTTCAAAAATGCGCCTGCTTGCTCCGCAATTTGTCTATAAATAGCCATGCCATCTTCTTCCGCAAATAAGGCCAGATGTGGCTCAGAAGTCAATACATTGAGTCCAACTTCATCTGTGTCATCTGGTGAGATGTAAGGCGGATTGGAAACGATGATGTCAAAATGCCCTGTCACTGCTTGCAAGACATCCGATTCTAGAAAGTGTACAGAGACTTGATTAGTTCTTGCATTTTCCTGAGCCACTGCTAGGGCATCCTTTGAAATGTCCACCGCAACCACTTCCCAATCAGGTCTAGTTTTTGCAAGGGAAATAGCTATGGCACCGCTTCCTGTACCGATGTCTAAGATACGCAAACCTGCTCTGCTATTTTCCTGCAAAATCAAATCGACTAATTCTTCCGTTTCAGGTCTTGGAATCAAGACTCGCTCATCTACCGTGAACTCCAAGCCATGAAAATCAGCCTTGCCGATAATGTACTGGGCAGGTCGGTGCTGGGAAAGTTGCTGAAAAATCGCATCAATCTCTTCTTTGTCAGTCGGTGTAACTTCCTGACGGAGCAGGAGGAGAAATTCCGCAAAGTTCAGTCCCTTTAAGCCACGAAAGGTGAAGGACAGGGATTCTGCCTCTTCACCGATTGCGACTAATTGTTCTTCGTATGCTGCAAATAATTGAGCGTAATTCATTATTTGTTAAGCTCTTCTAGTTTTTGCGTTTGATCGTAGAGAACAAGGGCATCAACGACTTCGTCCATCTTACCTGACAAGATGGTATCGAGCTTTTGCAAGGTCAAGCCGATACGGTGGTCTGTCACACGGTTTTGTGGGAAGTTGTAAGTACGGATACGCTCTGAACGGTCACCAGTACCGATGGTAGATTTACGCTCTGCATCCTGCTCATCTTGGGCAATCTGGGCAAAGTGGTCAGCTACACGGGCACGGATAATCTTCATGGCCTTTTCACGGTTTTTCTGCTGGGTCCGTTCTTCCTGCATTTCTACCTTGATATTGGTTGGTAAGTGAACGATACGCACGGCAGTCGCAACCTTGTTGACGTTCTGACCACCGGCACCAGATGCGTGGTAAATATCGACACGAAGATCTTTTGGATCGATGTCATATTCCACTTCTTCAACTTCTGGCATGATAAGAACGGTTGCTGTTGAGGTGTGGACACGTCCCTGGCTTTCTGTCACAGGGACACGTTGGACACGGTGAGCTCCTGATTCATACTTGAGTTTTGAATAAACGGATTGACCAGAGACCATGGCAACCACTTCCTTGATACCGCCGACACCATTATAAGAAGCCTCCATGACTTCAAAACGCCAGCCTTGACCTTCTGCATATTTTTGATACATGGTCAAGAGGTCACCAGCGAAGAGGGCAGCTTCATCACCACCTGCGGCGCCACGGATTTCCAAGATGATGTTTTTGTCATCGTTAGGATCTTTTGGCAAGAGAAGGATTTTCAGCTTTTCTTCGTAAGCTTCTTTATCAGCCTTAGCTTGTTTGAGTTCTTCCTTAGCCATTTCCTCCAAGTCAGCATCACCAGAAGATTCTTTAATCATCTCTTCTGCATCGATAATGTTTTGAAGTACAGTCTTATATTCGCGGTAGGCTGTTACTGTGTCACGAGTTGCCGCTTCTTCCTTAGACAACTCCATAAAACGCTTGGTATCGCTGACTACATCAGGGTCAGACAACAATTCACCAAGTTCCTCGTAGCGATCTTCCACCGCCTGTAATTGATCGTAGATGTTCATAATTTTAAGATATTAAGGGCGTTAAACGAACAAAGCAAAAATAGGAGTTTTGACGAAGGACGAAAGCATCCTAGGAAAAACTATCTTTTTTGCACAGTTCGTAGCCCGAATTCAGTTCCTTTCTAAAAATTTGGAAAGAACACACTTCTAGTTAGCTTGTAGGGCGTGTTCAGTTCTATTAAGATACAAAGCCCGTTAAGCAAGCACAGTCAAAATAGGAATTTTGACCAAGTGTTACAAACACTTGGAGAGATTATCTTTTTGACACAGCTTGTAGGGCGTGTTCAGTTCCTTTCTGTAATATGTAGGTCATGAAACAGGCACAGTTCGTAGCCTATTTTCGTTTTTTTTCAAAAATCATACCTTCAGCCATCGATCTAGAACCTTGGGTTACAATTCAATCTCCGGTGAAAAATAATGTTTGCGACAGACAGGAATATAGGTTTCATTGCCACCAATTTGGATTTGTTCTCCTTCATAGGTAGGTTTACCGTCTTGTGTTCGCAAAACCATGGTGGCTTTTTTAGAACAATATTGGCAGATTGTTTTGATTTCATCTAATTTATCAGCCAATAAGAGCAAATGTTGGGAACCTTCAAATAGTTCATTTCGGAAATCATTTTTAAGACCGAAAGCCATAACGGGTACATCTAATTCATCGACTACGCGAGCAAGTGCGTAGACATGATGACGTCGAAGAAATTGTGCTTCATCAATGAGAACACAGTAAGGACGCGGTTCCATTTTTTCGATAAAACCAAAGATATCCATATCATCGTCAATCGCTACCGCTTCACGTCGCATACCAATACGGCTTGAAACAACGCCAAAGGCATCACGAGTATCCAAGGCAGAGGTCATGATGACAACGGGCTTGCCTTGCTCTTCATAGTTATGGGCTACTTTAAGAATTTCAATGGTTTTGCCAGAATTCATCGTCCCATATTTATAATATAATTGAGCCACTTTTCTCTTTCCAATCTTAAAATTTCACTCTTTCCATTTTATCATAATTTGACCATTTAGGAAATAGAAAAACAAGCCGAATCATTCCCGTAGTTCGTATTTTATCCAATTTGTTACCGTCCAAAAGAAGATTCTAACGACTTTCCTTATCTCACAATTGGTCTACAATATTCGCTAGTGCCCTTTTTTCCAATAAAATGCAAAAAAAAGGGCGCAATAACCCCTTGTTTGTGTGGTGATTTTTTTGAACCAGTTAAACTACCCAGCTCGCAAGCTGAGTCCTTGTCCCAGACTTAGCTTTCCTTAAGGCAAAGCCGATCATGACTAAAAAGCTCATGGCAACAGCTAAACTCATCTTCTTTAACCCTCGAATAGTATGGGTCTCAAACCTAAAGTCTCTGTCTAAGCGTCCATTCACTCGCTCCACAGCGGTTC